>DIVQ01000035.1 GCA_002423325.1 Anaerolineales bacterium UBA6128
AACATTTCATTCTGGCGCAATTCGCCGCGTGACCCATCGGAGGCACATTGCACCGTGGAAGGCTGGCAAACAGGCGGTGGAGACCGCTCGCCCGGTTCAGGCCGACGGCGCGCTCCAGGCTCCTGGAACGCCTGGAAAACCCCTGTTGACACAGGGCCGCTTCTATGCTATACTGAAAATACCCTGAGGGGGTATACCCCATACACGTGTGAGGAGTAGCAAATGACAGAGCAGCAACGGGTCCAGGTGATTGTGCTGGGCAACAGTGAGAGCGAGATCTGCCGCGGTGGTTGAGGCCCCCGACGGTCTTCGGCGGAGACCACAGAATTGACCAAGGGCTATCTGGGACGCATCTACGGTGAGCAGGTGCAGGTTGACTACTATGACATGGCTGAGCCCGAGGCCTTCGAGCAGCACAAGGCGCTGCTTGATCAGGTGCCGGGGGGCTATCTCTACTATCCCCTGGTGTTTATTGACGGCAACCTCAAGGTCACGGGCGGCGCGGATCCCTATCAGGTGATGTACGCCGTGCAGACGGTCCTCAAAGAGGCCGCCAAGGCCTAGTCAGAACATACTTTGCGATGCAACAAAAGAGGCTCCCCGACGCAGATGTCGGGGAGCCTCTCCAGTCTTGAGGATCAGCACTCGTCGATGTCGCCGTCCTCGTCGCCATCGCTGTCTTCATCGTCATAGTCGCAGTCTTCGTCAGCGCTGGAGCCGCCTTCGTCTTCTTCCTCTTCTTCATCGCCGCGTGTGACCTCGGCGTACTCGCGCAGTTTGGCCATCACCGCCGCATAGATCGTGCCCTCCGGATACTCGCCGGCGGCATCGGGCTCTCCGGCGGACACGCCCGTCAGCAGCGCGATGCCTTCCTCAACGGTAGACACTGCATAGATGTGGAAGCGGCCTTCGGCCACGGCCTGAACGATGTCCTCGCGCAGCATCAGGTGGCGCACATTCGAGCGTGGAATGAGGACGCCCTGGTCACCCGTCAATCCGCGGCTGGCGCAGACATCGAAAAAGCCGGCGATCTTGGCGTTCGCGCCGCCGATGGCTTGAACCTGCCCCAGCTGGTTAACCGAGCCAGTGACGGCCAGGTTCTGCTTGATGGGCACGCCCGATAGGCTGGAGAGCAGCGCGTACAGCTCGGTTGACGAGGCGCTGTCGCCCTCAACCCCCGAATAGGACTGCTCAAACGTCAACGTGGCCGAGACGCTGAGGGTCTCGCGCTGCGCAAAGCGACTGGACAGGTAGGCCGCGAGGATGATCTGTCCCTTGTCGTGGATGGGCCCGGTCATCTTGACTTCGCGGTCGATGCTGATTACGCCGCTCTTGCCGGCATAGGTGCGCGCCGTGATGCGCGCCGGCAAGCCGAACTCAAAGTCCGCCGCCTGAACGACGGTCAGCGCATTGATCTGACCGACGGTCGCGCCCTGCGTGTCGATCAGCACAACGCCGTCCGCCAACGATTCCTGGTAGCGGCGCAGGGCATAGTCGCGCATTTGAAGGCGCTCATCGACGGCCTGCCTGACGTCGACGGCCGTGACGAGCTCCCGGCCGGCGCGTGTCGCCCAATAGGACGCCTCACGCACCAGGTCGGCCACCTCGGCGAAGCGAGCGCTCACGCGCTGTTGGTCTTCTACGAGCACGGCGGCCTCGTCAAGCAGGCGCGCCACGCCACTCGGGTCAAAGTGCTTGAGCTGCTCGCGACGGCACAGGTCGCCCACGAAGCGAGCGTATTGCTCAGGGGCCCCCTCGTTCAGGTCCATCCGGGTAACGAACTGCGAGCGCACCTTGAAAAGCTCACGAAAGTCCTCGTCGTAGGCGTAGAGCAGTTGGTACGTGTACTCATCGCCAATCAGCACAACTTTGACGTCCAGCGGGATGGGTTCGGGCTCCAGGGAGACCGTCGTCACCAGCCCGTAAAAGGAGGCCGGTTCCTCGATCCTGACCTCATGCGAGCGCAGCGCGCGCTTCAGTGCCTCCCAGGAGACCGCGTTGCTGAGCAGGTCTTTGGCCTCGACCACCAGATAACCGCCGTTGGCGCGGTGGAGCGCCCCGGCGCGAATCTGTGTAAAGTCGGTTACCATGGCGCCGAACTGCGCCTGGTGTTCGATGCGGCCCATCAGGTTGTTATAAGTCGGGTTGTGCTCAAGGATGACGGGCGCGCGTGGCTCGGCGATGTCGCTGCTGTCGGTGAGCACGTTGACCTGGTAGCGGGTCATCGCATCGCCGTCGCTGCTCGCGATCGCCGCCAGGGGCGAGCGCGGCTCCTCGCTGGGCAGGAAGGATGCCACGTTGTCGATCACGTCCTGGCGCACGGCGTCGATGTAGGCCAGCACCTTGGGGCAGTCGCGGAAGGACTCTTTGATCTCTTCAAGCGCTGCATCGACGACGAAACTGGTCAGGTCGCGGCTGATGCCCTCGATGGCGCGCTGCGCTTGACGGTCGAGATCGCGGGTCTGGCGCACAGTCTTTTCGAACTGCTCCTGGAGCTCGGGACGGAAAGACTCGTACTTTTTCTTGACCTCGGCGTCCAGCTTTTCGTAGGCCTCGGAGGTGAGTGGTTCGCCCTCCTGTACGGGGGCGATCGTCAGCCCGGCCTGTGAGCGGATCAGGGTAAAGCCGCGCTCGTTCAGGTAGGCGTCCAGCGCCTCGAGCAGCTCCTGTTGCTTGCGCTGGAACTGCAGACCGATCTCGCGGCGACGCTGCTCATAGTGTTCGCCCTCAAAGGCGCGCGGCAGTTCGCGCTTGAGGCTGCTGATCAGCTCTTCCATCGCCTTGCGGAACTGAACTGCGCGCCCCGGGGGCAGGTTGATGGCGTGTGGCCGGCGGGTATCGCCAAAGTTATTGACATAACACCAGTCTTCCGGCACGGTGCGCTGAGCCGCGCGTCGCGCCAGGAACTGCCGGACGGCGGTTGTGCGACCCGACCCGGCGGGGCCCACAACGAACATGTTATAGCCATAGCTGGGCATCTCGATGCCGAAATCGATGGCGCGCAGGGCGCGATCCTGGCCAATGACGCCGTCCAGCGGCGGTACTTCTGCCGTCGAACTGAACGAGAATATCGCCGGGTCGCTCACGCGGCGCAGCGCCTCAGCCTTGAGCTCAAGAGGATTGACGTCCATGACGACTCCTGTGAATAGTAGTTGACCGACGCGATTGCCTGCAGGGGGCCGCTGGGCCCATAGCGCCAGCCTGTTGCATCATTGTAGCCGGTTCGACCTGTGGGGCAAGCGTCACGGACTTGCAGCGATGAGCGCGCAGTGCGATAATGCAGGCGACGAGAGGGCTCGGCGTTCGACGGATCCAGATGCGCGGAGGATGAGAGGATGAAACCGACCATTGCGCTGCTCGTTGTGGTGATATTCACCGCCGGCTGCCTGGTCGGGGCCAGCGACACGACGATCAAGGCGTTGCAGACGCAGGTAGCCGAGCTGAGCGCCCGGCAGGCCGAACCGACGACAACCCCCACGGCCGAAGCCATGCCTCTGGCGACCAAGGCCACGAGTTCCTCTTTGCTCGACGGCGCTCGAGCCGTCCTTCCGGGAGATGGAGACGAGGCAGCCTTCTGTCTGGCCCTGTCTGAGGCGCTGGAAGACGAGGGCTGGACTGTTCACGATGCTTACGAGGATGGTCTCGACATCGAGAGCGCCAGCGGGCGCTTGTACATGCTGCAGTATCACTATGTCTCCAGCGACGTCAGCCGGCTGATGCTCTTCAGCCTGTGGGCGGGCGTGGGGGAATCAAACCTCAGTTACGAGACCTTGAGCGCGATCAACGTGCTGAACGACAGCTACAACCTGGCCAAGATTTCGGTGGATGCCGACGGCGATGTCTGGATCGAGACGGTCTACCCCTTCGGGCAGTCGCTGGACGTGGCCGGCTTTACCAGCTATTTGACCTGGTTCGAGGCGGCCGAAGACACGCTGGTGCTCGACCTGCTCGCCGACTATCTCGAATAGCACTTATTGGGCATGACACGGCCCGTGCTCGCAACCGAGTTGCGAACACGGGCCGTCGCTTATTGTGAATCTGTCAACGTGGGGCGATGCTGGTGACGCCGCCGAGCCGGTTGGTGGTGATCACCCAGGCGCTGCCGGGCGTGAACCGGCGGTACTCCTCCAGGCTGTGCGGGCTGTAGCGGACCTCGCGATCATCGGCCAGGAGCAGCACCAGATATTCTTCGTTGGCTGCGCCTGCGCGTTGGCCCTGAGCCAGGCTCAGTGTGGGCCAGGATGGGTACATGTCGCTGCCCGTGGCCTCAGCGACCATGCCCGACACGCGCCACTCATAGACCGAGAAGCGACACCAGTCGTCGCTGACCTCATACATGCAGTCCTGCACGACCTGCCCCTGTCCGGTGCCCGTATCGACAATGTAGGGCGTGCCGCAGACTTCGATCGCGCCCGCCACTGGCTCGTCAATGCGGTGGCGTACGCGCTGCACGCAGCGCAGCACCTCAGCGTTGGCAGGCACCTCGTCGTGCCATCCCTCATACTGGACCGGCTGCAGTTGCTCGATGGGAATGACATAATGCCAGCCCACCGCTTGTACGGTCCCGATGGTCTCTGATCCGACAGTGCTCATGAACAGAATAGCGCCGATGATCAGGGACACCACCAGTGCGATGAGCAGACAGCCCAGTCCCAGGCTCGGCTTGGCCCGTGACTCTGGCCGGGGGGCCGGTTCCGGTTCAGGGCTCGGCTGCGGGCCGCGCCCGAGCGCGCCGCCGCACTGCGCGCATTTGGTGCGGTCGGCGGGGTTAGAGGCGCCACAGTGCGGGCAGATGATGGGGGGCGCGGGCTCGGTCTGCAGGGCGCCGACCACCTCCCCGGCCTCGCGGGGTTTGCCGCCGGTCAAGTCTCCGCCACACTGTGAGCATTCGGTCGCGGTGGCGCGATTGCGCGTGCCGCAGAAGGGACAGACTATGTCCGGGCCGGCGGCCACGATGGCCTCGGTCTCGGCGCTTGTGTCCAACTCCTGGCTGGTTGGCGCGTGGAACTTGGCTTCCTTGGGCATTGCGGCGCCGCAGTTGGAGCAGACCCTCGTGCGGCCGGCGTTACGGGTCCCGCAGGATGGGCAGATCCACTCCAGTTCGACGTAGCCGAGTTGCTTTTTGGCCATCGCGTGATTCCTCGTGAGGCGATGCGGGGCGCCGCTACGCGACGGCACGCCCACGCATCGTATCGTCAGCCGGTCAGGTCAGCGGTCTGCCCAGCCAGGCCAACGGAAGGTGCGCCCGAACGGCAGACCGAAGGGCTCGAGATAGGGCCGGAACGGCACCATGTCCGCGATCTCCTGGATGCGTGCGAGCAGGTCGGCCGAGAGCGGCCCCTTCTCCACGGCGGCCACGTTAAGCTCAACTTCGGCCTGTGAGCGCGCGCCCATCAGCGTGGTGCTGATGTCGCGGTTCGAGATGACAAAGCGCAGCGCCATCTCGGCCAGGGGCATGCCTGCGTCGCGCACCAGTTCATACAGCTTGGCGTACTGCGCGCGGCGCGGCGGGCTGAGCCAGGGCGCGCCCGAGCGGACCTCGTCCTCGTACATGCGCGCCAGGGCGCCCTGCTGCAGCGGCGAGCCGATGATGATGCCCATGCCCTGCTTTTTGGCCTCGGGCAAGACGCTGATCTCGGCCTCGCGCCAGAGCAACGAGTAGTTAAAGGCGGTCAGGACGACGTCGTAGCGACCGGTGGCGATGATGCGCGGCATCTCGTAGGCCGTTGTGCCGCCCAAGCCGGTGAACTTGATGATGCCCTGGCGCTTGAGATCGTCGAGCACGTCGTTCACCGGGCCGAGGAACTGGTCATAGTCGGTCCACCAGTCGTACTGCGCAGGCCGGTCGGGCTCGTGGATGATGAGAATGTCGATGTAGTCGCGCCCAAGCAGGCGCAGCGACTCGTCCACCGAGTAGCGCAGCCCGTCGGCGTCCTTGGCGTCAAACGGCTCAGGCCGGCCGCCCAGCTTGGTCGAGAGGTAGTAGGGCTGCGTGACGCCTTGCAGCGCATACCCCATCACCTCTTCGCTGTTGGCATAGTTGGGCGCTGTGTCGACGAGGTTGACGCCCAACTCAAAGGCGCGGTGCACGGCGCGGCGCGCCTCGTCGCGGTCGTTGCCGCCTACCTTGGAGACGAACAGCCCGCCCATGCCGAGCACGCTTACGTGCAAACCGGTGCGACCCAGAGTCCTGTATTCCATGCCGTTCCTCCCGTGTTTCGGTCAGTTCCTGCGCCGCCAGGGGCGCGGCAAGAGCAGCGCGCGGCCCGCTGCCGCGCGGCCGTTAGTCGACATAAAACGCATAGACCCGACTGGCGTCGGCTCCCCAGGTGCGCTCCAACGTGTAGCGCACCCCGTCCAGATCTGTGTCTACCGGAATGCGGACGAGCCGCTGATGGTTGCGGGTGACGTGCGCCAACGCGCGCCACGCTCCTCCGACAAGGCCGTCGACGCGGAACTCGGCCGGCATCACCTCCGGCGGGGCAGTGAGCTGGTCATCGGCCTGGTGGTAGCTGAGCGCCACGATTCGATCGAGGGCGCTGTCCACAATGAGGGTCACTGCGTTGACCCGCGTTGTGACGCGAAACTGATACGCGAGCCAATCCCCGACGCGGCACTCCCAGCAGTTCGGTTGGTCGCCCACCGGACGGTTGATGCCGTTACGAACCGGCGCGGGATCGCCCGAGGAAGCGATCAAGGCCGCGGTGGTGGTCGCCTCGCTGAAGCGTTGGGCGATGCCCGGCAGATAGGCGTCGTCGCGCAGCAGTGTCTGCTGCAGATCATCCATGCGCTGCGCCACTGCTGATGGCGGGCCATCGCCGGCGATGGCCATGGAAGCGGCGGTGCCCACCGCCTGGCCCATGCTGCAGGCGGTGCCCATCACGCGCGTTGAGCTCATCGCCGTGTGTGTGCAGCTGGCATCGCGACCCGCGAACATCAGGTTGCTCACACTGCGCGAGTAAAGGCACCTGTAAGAGATGCCGTAAGGCGAGGGGGCAGGGTGAAAGATCGTGGGGGGTGCGCCGAGTCGCGCTGCCGCAAAGCCGGCGGGATGATGGTCGTCCATCGTCCAGCCGCCGTAGGCCACCACGTCGTCGAAGGGACCCCCCGCCTCGATATCGTTCTGCGTCAACACGTGCGCCCCAACGTACCGGCGGCTTTCGCGCTTGGCCGGTAGGAACTGGATCCACTCCAGCGCCCAGTTTTCGGCGGCAGCGCTCTGGGGGCAACGGTTCTTGACATGGTCCCACACGCCAAAGGTGATCTTGAGCAACTCGTCGCGCAGCAGTTCGGTGTCGTGAATGCTGTCGTGCTCGCCGCCCAACTCTACCCACCAGTAGCCCATCTGCCACCAACGGTGGCCCCTCGCGCCGTAGGGCAGCTGCTCGCAGGAATCGTAGCGGTGGGCCCAGGCGGGAGGCTCGTAGGGCTGCGGCGTGTCGTAACGACGCGCCTGAAAGAGGCAGGTCATGCCCATGGTGCGGGCGTCAGCCTCCAGCGGCGCGATGGACTCGTCGTACTCGTGGCGCGCCTCACGGCCCATGCGGGCATCCGCGCCGCTGAGCGGCGCAAGGATGGCGTCGCCCGTGCAGTCAACAAAGATCCGCGCCTCGACGCGGTGGTACGTCTGGGTGGTGAGCTGCCATCCGGTGACCGAGCGAATCGTGCTCTGCTGCAGGTCGCAAGCAAGACACGAGCAGTTGAGCAGCAGTGTAATGTTCGGTTCTGCCATGGCCTTTTCGTACAGGATCGAATCCCAGATCGAAAAGCTGCGATTGGGGTTGCGGTAGAGGTTCTCCATGCGGACCTCTTCCAGGATCCCCGTCTCGCGCATGTTCTTGATCTGGCCGTGTCGGTCGGCGCCGCAGATGTGCACGCGACACTCGCTTGAGGCGTTGCCGCCCAGCACTGGCCGGTCATGCATCAGCGCGACTTTTGCGCCGTGGCGGGCAGCGGCCAGCGCCGCACACAGGCCGGCCATGCCTCCGCCTACCACGCACACGTCGACACAATGCACTCTGTGAGTAAGCTCGCTCATCTCGTCCCTTTCAGACCGAACCGTTCAGTCGGGTGTGTCGAAGCAGCACAGAGCCACCCACGTGATCGGGGCCTTCCGGTCGCCTTGCGAACGGCCCGCGCGTGCGCCTAGATCCCCCAGTAGTCGTCAAAGCGCCGCTGAAAGGCATCGATCTTGCCGTCGAGCACATCCTGTACTTTGACCGGCACGCGCGCCAACCCCGACTCGAAGCAGGCCTCACACAGGACCTTGGCGTTGAGGCCATCCCAGCCGTCCATCTCGGGCTTGCGCCGGTTGCGGATAGAGTCGATATAGTCCCAGACCTCAATGCCCATGCTATCGGTGCAGCCGTAGGGGAACAGGCGCGCTTTGTCGGCCTCGCTGAGCGTGGCCTGGTAGCGCGCCTGCAGGTCGTCGTTCGACAGGCGCGTACCGTCGGCCAGGAGCGCCTCGCCGCCCCCCTGGAAGCAGTGGAACTTGAACCCCAGGTCGTACATCGTGCCGGCGCTGCCGTAATAGTTGCCGAACTCAACCTTGTCGCCGTAGAACGAGCGGCCGTAGGTCCACACCGTGCGCATGCCACTGGCGAACTGGATGACGACGGTCCAGGTGTCCTCTACGTCGGCGTGCGTGTCGCCCACGATCGGCGCGTCGAGGATCGGTCGCTTGTCGAACACATCCCACTGACAGTTGACTTGTTCCACCGGGCCGAACATCAGCGTCTGCATGTCGGCAAAGTGCGCGCCCGAGTCCATGATCATGCCGCCGCCGGTTAGCAGGCTGACTCCGCGCCACTTCATGGCGTACTGGGTATAGTCGAACTGGCTGTTGGCCAGGTAGGTGACCGTGGCCAGGCGCATATCGCCGATGAGTTTGGCGTCGCGGATGGCCCAGACACAGGCGCGTGAGGTCGGCGAGCGACGCGCGTTCTCGGCCGTAGCCAGCACGACGCCAGCCTTGTCCGCGGCCTCGATGATCTTTTTCGAGGCCTTGACGGTGATGCCGAGGGGCTTTTCGCACATCACGTGCAGGCCGGCCTGCAGCAAAGGGATCGCCGTGCTGTGATGAAAGCAGTGCGGTGTGCAGACATCGGCAGCCTCGGCCACGTCGGCCCGCAGCAGATCGTCGACGCTGGCGAACACCTGCGGCCGCTTGCCCTGAAACGCGGCGATCTCGTCGGCGCGTGATTCGGCGCAGGCGGAGCGCACGTCGCAACAGGCCGTCACCGCGAACTCGCGGCAGCCGCGCCCGTACAGGTCCTTGTACCCGTGCGTATGCGCGCCCGAGATGCCGCCGCAACCGACCAGAGCAAGCTTGACCGTGTGTGCCATGGGTTGGATTTCTCCTTCTGCGTGCGCTTGAGGCGATTCTACTGTGACGTGTCGCGCCGAACAAGGAAGGCTGGCGAGTTGCTGGATCCCGCAGTATAGCGGGTCGACCTGTGACGCATTGTGCGCGCGCGCCGGAGCGCTGTCAAGCGGGTCAGCCGCATTGCGCTTCGCAACGGCCGCGCTATAATGCGCGTTAGCGTGCGCTCAGTAACCGCTGCAGTGGAGGAGAGGATCCATGAATGGTCGTGAGCGTTTTGTCCGCATGCTGGGCTTTGAGCCCGTCGAGCGGGGGTTCAACCACGAGTTGGGGCTGTGGCCTCAGGCACTGGATCGCTGGCACACCGAGGGTTTGCCCGAGGATGTGATTATCGGCGACTGGCTGCAGGGCTGCGAGTACCTGCAGATCGAGCGGGTCGGCTATGTGCCCGTCAGGGTACTCGAGATGTACCCGCCCTTTGAGGTCGAGGTGCTGGAGGAGGATGAGCGCTATCGCGTGACGCGCTGGGCCGATGGGCATGTGTCGCGTGCACTCAAAGAGGGCGAAGTACGCGGTGGCCGGACGTCGATGGATACCTATATCGCGTTCCCGGTGACCGACCGAGACAGCTTTCACGCCATCCAGAAGCGCTATG
The DNA here is from genome assembly GCA_002423325.1 of Anaerolineales bacterium UBA6128. Taxonomy (GTDB): domain Bacteria; phylum Chloroflexota; class Anaerolineae; order UBA1429; family UBA1429; genus UBA6128. The sequence goes on from DIVQ01000035.1 coordinate 9,981, forward strand.
ACGCGCTTTCGCCCGCGCGTTACCCCGAGTGGTGGGATGACACGGTGCGCTGCCTGGCCGGTCGCGACTATCCGTTGGCGCTGACCCACAACGGTTGTTTTGGGCTGTACTCGTTCCTGCGCCGACTGATGGGCACCGAGGCGGCCTGCACCGTGTTCTACGATGACCCTGTGCTGGCCGAGGAAATGCTCGACTGGATGACCGATCACCTGCTGACCGTGTTGGAGCGCGCGCTTGCGACGGTGCAGGTCGACTATTTCAACTATTTCGAGGACTATTGCTACAACGCCGGCCCCCTGGTGGGACCGAACATATTCGCCAAGTTCCTGATGAAACGATATCGACGCATCAACGATCACCTGCGTGCGCATGGCGTGCGCCACATCATGCTGGATAGCGACGGCAACACCGAGCTGTTGATGCCTCTGATGATCGAGGCGGGCATCAACGTGCACTGGCCGCTCGAACGCGCCGCTAACATGGATCCACTGGCCATTCGCGCCAAGTATGGTCACGATCTGGCGCTCATCGGCGGCATCGACAAGCGGGCCCTGGCGCAGGGCCGCAAGGCCATCGACGCAGAGCTGTATCGTCACGTCCCGCAACTGCTGGAGGACGGTGGCTATATCCCCACAGTGGACCACACCGTGCCGCACGATGTGTCCTACGACGACTTTCAGTACTATATGGAGGTCAAGCGCAGGCTACTGGGCTTGTAAGGCACCGGCAGCGCCGCAGTCTGCGAGGCCGAAAGTGCGCCGCTAGACATTCGCGTCGTTCGGTGCTAGAATGGCGCGGCCAACGGCAATGGAGCTGGGCTCGCCGTTGGCGTTTGCATTAAAAGCGCCGGCGTCGTTGCCAGGGGCGTAACCATGTCGGATCAGGGAGAAGGAGAGTAGGATGAAGAGGACCACGCTGTTCGTGCTCATCGTCGCGCTGCTGGTGCTGGGGTCGGTCGTGACCGCGTGCAAGCCGGCAGCATCCACGGAAGAGTTTGTGTTCGGCGTTGTGCTGGTTGGCCCGTACAACGACCACGGCTATAGCGAGGCGCACTATCAGGGCGCCAAGTACGCCGAGACCAAGATCCCCGGGGCCCGCATGGTATACCTGGACAAGCTCAACTCGGCGGACCGCCCGGGCACCACGCTCGAGCAGGTGGTCGAGGAGATGGTCGCGGAGGGCGCCAAGCTCATCATCACGACCTCGGACGACTTTGGGGCCGATACGGATGTGGTGGCCGCCAAGTATCCCGATCTCCCGTTCGTGCACATGTCGGGCGACAATGTGCTGACCGGCGAGGCCCCCGACAATGTGGCCAACTTTTTCAGCAAGATGGAATACACCAAGGCAATCGCGGGTTGTGCCGCAGCGCTGGCGACAGAAACCGGCGAAGTCGGCTACTTGGGTCCCCTGATCAACGATGAGACCCGCCGCCTGGCCTCGTCGGCCTATCTGGGTTGTCGTGAGTGCTGGGAGACTTACCGCGGTGGCGACCCCGAGGATCTGCGCTTTGTGGTCAACTGGATCGGCTTTTGGTTCAACATTCCCGGCGTGACCCTGGACCCGACGGTGGTGGCGAATGACCTGTTCAACTCGGGCGTCGACGTGCTGATGTCGGGCATCGATACGACCGAAGCGATCGTGGTCGCGGGTCAGCGTATGGACAAGGGCGAGAAGGTCTGGGCGATCCCGTACGACTATGAGGGCGCCTGCGAGATCAAGCCCGAAGTATGCCTGGGCACCCCCTACTTTAACTGGGGCCCCGTCTATGTCGAGATCATCAACAAGGTGCTGGACGACAAGTTCGAGCACGAGTTCGTCTGGCACGATCCCTACTGGAAGGACCTGTCCGACGAAGACAAGTCGTACGTCGGCTTCAAGTACGGCCCGGCCCTGACCGAGGATCAGCAGAAGGACCTGGAAGACTATATCGACAAGTTGGCGGACGGCAAGACCAAGTTCTTTGTAGGGCCTCTGAACCTGCAGGACGGCACGGCCTACCTCGCCGATGGCGAAAAGGCCACGGACGAGCAGATCTGGTATCTGCCGCAGTTGCTTGAGGGCATGGAAGGCGCGAGCCAGTAATCCTCGCCTCTTGGCTGAGTGTTCGGGGGGTGGGGCGTGGGCCTCATCCCCCGTCTGTTGTTATGTGACGATGTGATGGGCAGGCGCGTATGCGTATCGAGTTTCGCAACCTAGACAAGTGCTATGGCAGCGTGCGTGCCAACGACAAGATCTCGCTGACTCTGCAGAGCGGCACTATCCAGGGGCTGCTGGGCGAGAATGGCGCCGGCAAGACGACGCTGATGAAGATCCTGTCGGGCTATACCCGCGCCGATGGCGGCGAGGTGCTGCTCGACGGCACCGCGGTGACCTTTGCGTCGCCCGCGCAGGCCATTGCGCATGGCATCGGTATGTTGCACCAGGACCCGATGGATGTGCCTGCCCTCAGTGTGCTGGACAACTTTATGCTCGGCGCCGGGCGTGGCTTGGCACAGCAGCGCAAGCGCTCCGCCGCGCAACTCACAGAGTTGAGTCGGCAATTCGGCTTTGCGCTGGACCCGGATGCAACGGCGGGCTCGCTCTCCGTCGGCGAGCGCCAGCAGCTTGAGTTGGTGCGCCTGCTGGCGTTGGGCGTGCAGGTGGTCGTGCTGGACGAGCCGACGACCGGCATCTCGGAGCCGCAAAAGCTGCTGCTGTTTGCGGCCTTGCGCAAGCTGGCTGAGCAGGGACTCACGGTGATCTTTGTCTCGCACAAACTTGCCGAGGTAGAGGCGCTCTGCTCGCGCGCCGTGGTGCTGCGTACGGGTCGCGTGGTGGGAGAGGTGCAAGCGCCCTTCTCCAGCGACCAACTGGTGATGATGATGTTTGGGCAGTGCTTCTCACGCGGCGGGCGCCCCGCGGCTCCGCTGGGCGATGAGGTGCTGCAACTGGACGATATTGCCGTGCACACCCACCAGTTGAGCGTGGAGCACATCTCGCTCGGCGTGCGCGCCGGCGAGGTGATCGGCCTGGCCGGTCTGGAGGGCAGCGGCCAGCGGCTGTTGATGCAGGCCTGCGCCGGCATCCGTCGTGTGGGCTCGGGGCGCATCACGCTCGCCGGCCAGGATATGACGCACGAGCCGTACCATCGCTACCTCCAGGAGCGCGTCGCCTTTGTACCGGCGGCCCGTCTCGAGGAAGGCATGATCGCCGGCTTGCAGATCCGCGAGCACGTGGCGCTGGCCAAGGGCAACGGCCATCTGTTTGTGCGGTGGGATGAAGCCGAGGCGGGCGCTCGGCGTCTGATCGACGAGTTCCGCGTAGTAGGCCAGCCGACGACGCGCGTTCAGGAGCTCTCGGGCGGGAATCAGCAGCGTACGTTGCTCGGCCTGCTGCCGGAACATTTGCGTCTGCTGCTGCTCGAGCACCCCACACGGGGTCTCGACGTCGAGTCGAGCCGTTGGATCTGGCAAAGGCTGCTCGCGCGGCGGGCCGATGGCACCGCCATCCTGTTCACCTCCACCGACCTTGACGAGTTGGTCGACCACAGCGACCGCATCGTGGTCTTTTCGGGGGGAGCGATGTCGCGACCCGTGAGCGCGGCAGATGTCACCTGTGAGCAACTGGGCTACCTCATTGGAGGCCGGCACGCATGAAAGCTCGCTCGCCTGCGCTCCAGGTGCTGCTCGGTGTGGCTCCTATCCTGCTGACGCTGGTGGCCGCTACGGCCATCCTGCTGGTGGCGGGCGCCAACCCATTGGCCGCGTTTGGTCAGATCATCAGCGGCGCCTTTGAGAGCCCGCGCAAATTGGCGGACGTGGCGATGGCCATGGTGCCGCTGCTGCTGTGCGCGGCAGGGATGCTGGTGACCTTTGCAGCCGGGCTGTGGAACATTGGCGTCGAGGGGCAGGTGGTGGCGGGTGCCTTGGCGACCACCTGGGTGGCTCTGCGGCTGAATGCGCCGGCCGCGGTCCTGTTGCCGCTGACGGTTCTGGCAGGCATGGCGGGCGGCGCGCTGTGGGGCCTGCTCATCGGCCTGATCCGCACCAAGGGCAAGGTCAACGAGATCTTTGCCGGTTTGGGCCTCAACTATGTCTCGATGGCGCTGACCAACTATCTCATCTTTGGCCCCTGGAAGCCGCCGGACGGCGCAACGATGAGCGGCACCGATCCCTTCCCGCGCGCGGCCTGGATGCCGGTGATCGGCACGTCGCGCGCCAGTCTGCCCGCCATCCTGTTGGCGGTTGCGGGCATCGTCGTCATCTGGTGGCTGTTGCGCGACAGCCAGTGGGGTTTGCGGCTCAAGGCGGTGGGCCAGAACGAGAACGCGGCCTACCGGCTGGGCATCCGTACCTCGCGCGAGATCGTGCTCGCGTTCATGGTGTGCGGGATGTTGGCCGGTCTGGCAGGCTCGTTGCAGACCACGGCAGTCTACCGCCGGCTGATTCCTTCGATCTCGGGCGGATATGGGTATATGGCCCAGTTGGTGGTGCTGCTATCGGGCTTGCGCGCACAGGCGGTGCCCCTTGTCGTCTTGTTCTTTGCGGCGATCCAGGTGGGCAGCCCGCGGCTCGAGTTGCGTATGTATCTTGACTCGTCGCTGGGCGGCGTGTTGCAGGCCGGCACCGTGTTGTTCTTTTTGCTGGTGCGTGGCCTCCGTCAGCGCCTGAGCAAGGAGTAACCGATGGCGCCTACCCTCCTGGTGCAAACAATCAGCTCCGTGGTGGCCGCGTCTACGCCCCTGGTCTTTGCCGGGCTGGGCGAAACGCTGACCGAAAAGGCGGGCGTCACCAACTTGTCGCTGGATGGCACCATTCTGCTCTCGGCGATGACTGCCTTTGCGGTGGCCTATCTCAGCGGAAGCCTGTTGCTCGGCATTTTGGCGGCCATGCTGGTGGGCGCGCTCATCGCGCTGCTGGTGGCGTGGGGCAGTATCGCGCTCAAGCAGAACCAGGTTGCCATCGGCTTTGTGCTGACGCTGCTCTGCGCCGACCTGAGTTCATTCCTCGGGCGGCCGTTTGTGCGCATCCCCGGCCCGAGCGTCCCGCACTTGCCCATCCCCGGGCTGGTGGCCATCCCGGTTGTGGGCCCCATCCTGTTCAATCACAACCTGCTCGTCTACCTGAGCTTCGCGCTGGCGATCGGGGTCTGGCTGTGGATCGGGCACACGCGTCAGGGGCTGGTGCTGCGCAGCGTGGGCGAGCGGCCGGAATCGGCCTATGCGCGCGGCGTGAACGTACATCGCACGCGCTACCTGTACACGCTGCTGGGGGGTGCGTTGGTTGGGCTGGCCGGTGCCACCTACTCGCTCAGCGTCAAGCTGGGTTGGAGCCACCGGCACACGGCGGGCGAGGGCTGGATCGCGCTGGCGATCGTCATATTTGGCGGGTGGAGTCCATGGCGCGTCGTGCTGGGCGCCTACTTTTTCGGAGCGCTCAAGTCGCTGGGCAGTCTGATGCAACCCGCTTTCCCCGACGTTCCAACGCAGGTCTTCCAGGCCGCGCCTTTTGCGCTGATGATCGTGGTGCTGGTGCTGGCCAGTGGCGACCTGAAGGAGCGTTTGCTGGCGCTGATGCACCCGCGGATGCGGCGTCTGTTGTCGGGAATGGTACGCGCGGGACCGCCCGCGGCACTGGGCAAACCCTTCGAGCCTGACTGACGTCAGCGCACGAGTGCGATGACCAGGGTGAGCGTGAGGCTGCTGAGCAGCGTCGTGAGGAACACCACGCTTGTGACGTACTCGGCATCAGCTTCGAACTCGACAGCCATCAGCGTCGAGTTGACGGCCGTCGGGGTGGAGGCCTCCACGATCGCTACGCTGCGCGCCATGCCGCGCAGGCCCATCAGCGCAGCCATCCCAAAGGCCAACAGCGAGCCGACGGCGAGCCTCAAAAAGACTCCGATACTGACCTCCCGGTAGCGCCGCGTGAGGCGCGTTTGCGAGAGCTGGATGCCGAGCAGCAGCAGCATGGTGGGCACGGCGGCCTGGCCCAGCAACGCAATCGGCTTGAGCACCAATTCGGGCACCGCGACGCCGAGCGCCCTCAGCCCCAGCGCGATCGCGAATGCGTAGGGTCCCGGTAGCTTGAAGACGCGCATCACGGCCTTGAGGCTGCCGCCCTGGCTGCGCGCCGCGAAAAAGGGCGCCAGCGTGTGGCACGTGAGGTTGGAGGTCACGAACAGCACGGTTCCCAGCTCGAGACCCTGCTCGCCAAAGGCGAACAGGATGATCGAGAGGCCCATGTTGCCGGCGTTCAGAAAGGCCACGCTGAGCACCAGCGCGTCCACCGCGCGATCGTTCCAGCGCAGCAGCTTGGCCGCGGCGATGGCAATCAGACACAGCGCGATAGTGATGAGCGCCATATAGAGGATCATCGCGCCGACGTCGCGGGCGGGCGCCGTCAGTTGCGACAGCGACGCGAACACCAGACAGGGCTGCAGCACATAAATCGAGAGTGTGGCCAGCGTCTTTTTGTCGACGTGAAAGGCCCGATCGAGCAGCACGCCGACCGCGATGGCGATAAAGACGGGCAGAATCACGTCCTGAAAGATCTGCAGGAAAAGGTCCACGGGCGTCACCGATTTGACAAAGGGTCAGGCGCACTCTACCATTGCCGGACACCATATCATAACTGGACACGGTCTTGTGTCAACACGAGGGGAGCACGATGTCGAACGTCCTGGATGAGCTGAAAGCACGCGGCTTTGTCGAGCAGATCTCTGATGAAGCGCTGCTGCGTGAAGCGCTGGAAAAGCCCATCACCTGCTACATCGGCTATGACCCCTCTGCATCCAGCCTGCACGTGGGCAGCCTGCTGACCATTATGGCACTGGCGCACATGCAGCGCGCGGGTCACCGGCCGATCGCGTTGGTGGGCGGCGGCACCGGTATGGTGGGCGACCCCAGCGGTCGCACCGAGATGCGGCAATTGCTGACGCCCGAGGCCATTCAGCAGAATCTGGAAGGCCTGAAGGAGCAGATCGGTCGCTATGTTGATTTTGGTGGCGGCCGGGCGCTGATGGTGAACAACGCCGACTGGCTGCTCAAGCTCAACTATATCGAGTTTCTGCGCGATATTGGCCAGCACTTTTCGGTCAACCGCATGCTGGCGGCCGAGTCGTACAAGATTCGTCTGGAGAAGGGGCTCAGCTTTCTCGAGTTTAACTATCAGTTGTTGCAGGCATATGACTTTTTGCACCTGTACCGCGAGTACGGTTGCATCCTGCAGATTGGTGGCAATGACCAGTGGGGCAACATCTTGGCGGGCGTCGAGCTGATCCGCCGGGTGGCCGATGGCCAGGCTTTCGCGATGACGTTCCCGCTGCTCACGACGTCGTCGGGCGCCAAGATGGGCAAGACGGCCGAGGGCGCTGTGTGGCTCGACCGCAATCGCCTGTCGCCATACGATTTCTACCAGTACTGGGTGAATACCGAGGACGCCGACGTCGACCGCTTCCTCAAGATCTATACATTCCTGCCGCTGAAAGAGATCGCCGAGCTCGCAAAACTGAAGGGCGCCGAAAGCCGTGTGGCCAAGGAGCGCCTGGCCTGGGAAGTGACGGCGCTCACCCATGGCGCTGAAGAGGCCGACAAGGCGCGCGAGGCCGCACGCAGCCTGTTCAGCGGCGCCGGTGACAGCGCTGCGGTGCCGACGAGCAGGCTGGCGCTTGAGGATCTGGCACGCGGGATCAAGGTCACCGAGCTGTTTGTGCTGGCGGGCCTGACCAAGTCGCGGAGCGAGGCGCGACGGCTGATTGAGCAGGGCGGCGCCACTGTCAACGATACGGTGGTGACCGACGTGGATGCGCTGGTGACCCAGGACGATCTCTGTGACGATGCGTTGCTGCTGCGCGCCGGCAAGAAGCGTTACCACAAGATCATAGGGAAGTGAGAGGCCGGGAGTCAGAATCCTCAGGTTTGGCTCTTTGACTCGGGGTAATCGGGTGTTGACTCGAGCAGACGAGGCGCCGAAGAGGACCATTCCTGAGGCGCTTGCGAAACACTGGCGCGAGTGTCAGGTTCGTAGATCGGCTTGTTCATGGGGCGTGTACGCAGAGTGCCTGCCCACGCCTGTTCCAGTCGGTTCTCCGCGATCCGCAGGTAGCGCATATCGGTATCAGCACCGGCTGAGCGACGTCCGTGCATGATGCTGGCGATCGCGGTGGTTCCTACGCCCGCGTACGGATCGACAACCAAGTCTCCTGGGTTGGTGAGGCTTAGCACCAGCCGCTCAACTAGAGCGACCGGGAACTGACATGGATGCTCAGTTTTCTCAACATGGTTTGATTTTACGTTGGGCATGTCCCAGACATCAGAGGGATTCTTGCCAAGCGGGTTGCCTGAGGGCTTCCCCTTATTCGGACCCCGAAAAGCCCGCTTCCCGGGGTACTTCTGAGGGATACGTACCGGATCGAGGTTGAACGTATAGTTGCTAACATTTCTGGTGAACCACAGAATCGTCTCGTGACGTCCGGTAAACCGGTACCGTTCGTGTAGTCCGTGTCCGAAACACCAGACGATTCGGTTTCGTAGCTTGAGACCCATGCTCTTGAACAGAGGATACAGCACCAGGTCGAGTGGAAACGCCTCCTTGTCGGTGGCGACCCCCTGGATGTAGTGGCCGACCTGCCAGCAGATGCTGCCGGTGGGGGATAGCACATCAAGACACGATGAGATGGTCTGGCGCTGGCTCTCGATGTAGTCATCGAGGCTTATCTGCCGCTCGTACTCTTTTCCAGTGTTGTAGGGAGGCGACGTAACAACCAATTCGGCATTGGAACCGCTGGCTGCGATCTGGTCAAGCAGAAGCAGGCGGTCGCCATGCACCAGCGTGACGCTCGCGGAAGGATCGTACTCTGAGGCGATCCGCAGCGGGAGTGGCTCGGCAGTTTCAGTGGCGAAGATAGTCTGTTGCGTCGTAGTCATGTGCGATTCCGCCCTTCATATGCTACAGATAGTTTACCACAGCCACGGGTGTCGATCAAGGGATCGAAGGGAGTAAGGTAGGCAGGCGAGGCAACTTGGAGGGGATTCCATGCGGATTGGCGCTCTATACTCTCATTTGAACGGTCATGAGTGGTTGTTGGTGCACCGCAGGAGCATCTGGGCCGAAGTCGAGCAGGTGATCGAAGGTGTCGATGCCGAAGCGTGTCGTGTCAAGGTGAGCAGAGAACGCGGAATGCAGGGCAAACTACTGTACTCGCCGATCGAGATGAACAAGCGATTCTGCGAGGCGTTCCAAGTCCTTGGCTGGACGGAGAAGCGTACACAGTACTGGGTAACCGATGATATGCACCTGATCAGGGATACCCTTCACCTCGAGCCAGCTGAGCAGAAGAGCGTTATCCAGTCTGTAGGGAAAATCCCAATCCTCTCGTACAATCAAACCGACTTCCAGAAGGAACGCGCTTCGATCGAAGTGCAGTTTGGCAAGTACGCGTTTATCGCCTACGATCTTTTCGTCAAGCACCTTGCTTTCTATATCGGAGATGTTATCGATGTAGGGATCGAAATCCTGCCGATGAAATGTTTCCAGAGCCAGATGTCGTCTGGTCCAGGCTACTATGAGGGGGCTCTGTACGATCTCGGCCGACAAGGGCGAGGGTCACCCGCCGTTCCGCTGGTGCTCGTTGGCCTAGAGGCCTAGCGGGTATCGAGGCGAGGCCACCGAGCCCGGTCTCCTGTGACTTGATATGCCTGTGGGTTGGAGGTGAGCGTTGGAACAGACTCCGAAGACAGCCAAGCTGCCCGAGGCATTGCAGCGGATCCTGACGCTGATGTTCACCGTGCTCGCGGCGCTTTTGTACGCGGGCATCCTGGGGGCCGCCATGGTCCAGACTCTGCTGGGTGGCGATGCCACCCTGACGGCGGGCGCCTCCCGCATCGCCACGGTGTTGGGGGGGCTGGTGGGCGCGGTCGTGAGCGCCGGGTTCGCGGGAAGCTGGCGGCCCGGGTCGGTGCAGCTGCGGGCACACCATCCCATCAGCGGCGATGCCGTCACGAGTTGGTCGAGCCTGCGCCCGCCATCGCGGCTGAACAGCAAGTTCGCCAGCCTGGCGCGCGTGCTGGGTTTTGCATCGCGCAGCCACACTGTCTTGGACGCCGCGCCCGATGACGAAGGCTCACCGGTCGAAGAGTCCGATCCCACGGCGGTCGGGATGGCGCTGCTGTATGCGGCCATCTATTTCCTGGTCGGTGGCGCGGCGTTCCTGCTGGTCTTGACGAAGGACGTTGTGCCCGAGATCATCGAGAGCTCGGCCTGGACTTGGGTGGGGTCGCTGGTAGCCTCGGCCTACACCTTTTTTGGCTTGGACACGGTAAGCTAGTCGGCATCGCGCATCCCCAGCATGCGCAGGCCGTTGAGCGTGACCAGCAGTGAGGCGCCCACGTCGGCCAGCACTGCCATCCAGAGGGAGGCATAGCCGGCTACGGCCAGCGCCAGGAACACTGCCTTGAGCGTCAGCGCAAAGACGATGTTGGCCCGGACGATGCCCAGGGCCCGGCGGCTCAACCGGATGAGAAATGGGAGGCGGCTCAGGTCGTCGCTCATCAGCGCGATATCGGCCGTCTCCAGCGCCGCGTCACTTCCGGCGCGGCCCATGGC
>DIVQ01000034.1 GCA_002423325.1 Anaerolineales bacterium UBA6128
CGCAGGCCTGAGCGCTTCCCAGGTATATGCCGGCATCCTCGGTACCACTGCGTCCCTGGAAATTGCGGTTGAAAGAACGCATCGAGACCGCGCCGCTGGCGGGCGCCTGGCCCATGCCGATGCATGGACCGCAACCGGCCTCCAGGATGCGCGCGCCTGCCGCCACAAGGTCGGCCAGGGCGCCGCTGCGCGCGATCAAGGTGAGCGCCTGCTTGCTGCCGGGACTGATGGTCAGCGAGACGCCCGGGGCGACGGTTCGCCCGCGCAGGATCGCTGCCACCGCCTCCAGATCCATCACCGACGAGTTGGTGCAACTGCCAATGCAGACCTGCTGCACAGGCGTCCCCGCCACCTCTCGCAAAGCGACCACCCTGTCGGGGCTGTGCGGGCATGCCACCAGCGGCTCGAGCGCGGAGAGATCCAGGTCGATGATCTGGTCATACGTCGCGTCGGCGTCCGCTGCCACCTGTACCCAGGCCTGCTCGCGACCCTGCGCCGCGAGAAAGGCACGCGTGCGCTCATCGCTGGGAAAGAGCGACGAGGTGGCGCCCAGCTCCGCCCCCATGTTGGTGATGGTGGCACGCTGCGGCACGTTGAGCGCTCGTACGCCCTCACCGCCGTACTCGATCACCTTGCCGACACCACCCTTGACCGACATCCGCCGCAACAGCTCGAGAATGACATCCTTGGCCGAGACCCAGGGACTGAGCGCCCCGCTCAGGCGCACCAGCACCACGCGCGGCATCGGCAGGTAAAAGGGCGCACCCGCCATGGCCACGGCCACGTCCAGGCCGCCCGCGCCGATCGCCAGCATCCCCAGCCCGCCACCCGTAGGCGTATGGCTATCGGAGCCAAGCAGTGTCTTGCCCGGCACGCCAAAGCGCTCCAGATGCACCTGATGACAGATCCCGTTGCCCGGCCGCGAATAGTACAGCCCATACCTGGCCGCCACCGACTGCAAGTAGCGATGGTCATCGGCATTGCGATAGTCGCTCTGCAGCATGTTGTGGTCGACATAGCTGGCCGACAGCTCGGTGCGCACGCGCTCCAGCCCGAGAACCTCGAACTGCTGATAGGCCATGGTGCCGGTGGCATCCTGCGTCAACGTCTGGTCGATGCGCAGGCCGATCTCGCTGCCAAGCTGCATTTGCCCTTCGACAAGGTGCGCCGCGATGATCTTGTGCGTGAGAGACTGACCCATAGCTGTGCCTCCGCGATCGGCTCGTGCGCCGACCCTGGTCGGCGTCAGATAAGTCGATATTATGGCCCAGGGGCGCAGGAGTGCCAAATCGGGCGCTGAGAGGCGCCGGCGCCGGAACGTCCCGGCGCACGCGCAAGAAAAAGGGCGGAGCCAGGCTCCGCCCTGCACAGGCAACGTGCCGCCATACTCAGTGGGCGTTGCGGGCGCGCTGCCAGGCGCGATCGGTCACGTCCGTCAGGCGGTCGCACCACTCGGCCAGCCAGGCGGTCGCTTCACGGCTGAGGTTTCTGAGGCTGAGGCTGAAACCGACCCCCGCCATCGTCACAAACAGGCTCGTCCAGATCACCCAGAACAGCTCGTTGCGCGTGATCGACTCCATCGGCGATAGCCAGCCGCCCGCTTGGCCAGGCAGGGCCCGCAGCGTGCTTTCGAGCTCGTACAGCGTCATCGAAGACAGCAGGTTCGCGGGCATAGAGATCATTGCGATGAGCAACGCGACGGCAAAGGCCACCACAGGCACCCAGGTCTCCCACGAGAACAGGCGCCACTCCTCTCGTGGCGGCTGTCCGAGGCTGTTGACCCGGCGCATGACCTCGGGCGCCAGGCCGACGGGCGGCGCCGCCACTGGCATCACGCGCAGCGCACCCTCGACCGCGCGCAGCCGTTCGGCTTCAGCCCGACAACTGGCGCACGTCCCCAGGTGCGCGCGCAGCGACGCGTACACCGGCAGCGCGGGCTCACCATCCGCGATGTACTGAACTATGGAGCGTCTCGCGCGGTCACACTCCAGCATCTTCACCCTCCTCGGGTAAACGCAGGCCCTCGGCCAGCGCCTTGCGCGCACGGTTGAGGTGCGCTTTCACCGTCCCCAAAGGCAGAACCAACCCATCAGCGATCTCCTGGTACGACAGCTCTTGCTGGTAAAAGAGCGTGATGACCAGGCGATACTTTTCGGGCAGGCGCGCAACCGCCGCCCAGATCGCGCGGTTGCGCTCCTTGAGCGTCACCCGCTCCGGCACCGATGGCCCGCGCGCGGCAACATCGACCAGCGCGTCCTCTGCGTCCACAAGCACGAGGTCCTTGCGCAACCGCCGACGCCGGTTCAGGCAGGTGTTCACCGTGACGCGGTAGAGCCAACTCTGCACCTTGCTTTCGCCGCGAAACCCCGGCAGCGCGCGCCACGCCCGCAGGTACACCTCTTGCGTCATGTCCTGTGCCTCCTGCGGGTTGCGCAGGACGCCGTAGGCCACATTGTAGGTGTCAGCCTGCGTGGCGGCCACCAACTGTGCAAAGGCGACCGTGTCGCCCTGTTGGCAGCGCGACACCAGTTCCGCCAGTGGATCTTGGTCGCTCACGCTGCTCGCCCTCGCCGTGCGCCTCTCTGCGGGCTGGGCCAGCGACGCGACGTCACCTCAGTCACCGACGCCACGCGGCTCGGTAGGCATGGCGTCCAGAGGCGCCGCCGGCGGCCCATCGACCTCGTCTGCCTGCTCGTCAGCGTCACGCCCGTTCGGCTCAGTGCCGCTGGTCACAAAGTAGATCAGCACCATTCCCAGGCCCACAAAGAGCGGCAGCAGCCCGCCCAGCAACCAGGCGCCCACACCCAACGTCGCCAGACCCAACAGCAGTGCCAATCCGCTCATGGCGGTGATGACGCCGCCCCACAGCACGCCGCGGCTGCCGCGCTTGACGGCATTTTCAGCGCGGCTCATATCCTCCAGCGAAAAGCCCAACTGCGCCAACGCCACCCGCTCTTTGTAACGGATGTAGCGGTTGAGCGTGGCAAAGATCAGCACGATCACCAGCAGCGCAAAGGGCAGGATGATGATGGGAAGCGTGCCAAAGTCCATTCGACTCGCCTCGCTATACACGCGTTGCAGGCCAGGCCAAAGACCCAATCTCGGTATCACTTTGTTGCATCCATTCTTTTGACACTCCGGAACGATGTCAGGTTGCGCCCGCGACGCGGCCGCCCTCTCAGGCCAGAGGCTCCTCCAGCAGGTTGAGCGCCTGCGGATCGCCACCGTCCAGCGGCAACGCCAACGTCCAGATCTCGAACGGCCTCAGCGGGTACGTCCAGGTCTTGTCCAGCGTCTCGGACCTGATCACCAGAGCCGTCTGCTTGCCGTCGGTCTCGTGGCCACGCACCAGCAGCCGTTGCACGCCGCTGTCCTCCGCCAGCTTGACCGTGGAGAGCACCACGTTGGATGGCTCGACGCTGAGCAGCGCCTGCTCTTTGCCAGAGCCGGGCTGAGCCGCGGCCGGCCGCACGATGAAAGGCTCCATCAGCGCATAGCCCTGGCGCTCGGGCCCTGCGCCGCGCCAGTCGCCCACGTGAGGCACCAGGCGATAGCACACCACCTGCGTGCCCTGGTCGGTATAGTGGTAGGTGACGCCCCTGAGCACCTTGCGCGGGTCGTGGAAGGCATAGATCGGGCTGCGCAGCACGCTGAGGCGCAGTTCATTGTGCAGCGCGTCATAGCCGTACTTGCTGTCCTGCAGCAGACAAAGGCCCGCCACACCCTTGTCCGTCTTGCCGCTCAAGTCCACCCACGCCTGGCAGGGCTCCTCCTCGCCATTGGCCGCGCGCGTCACCCAGCCATAAGGCGCTGACGCCGTGACCGTGGGGTCGCTGATCGCCAGCGGGAAGGCCAGCTTGAGCATCTTGTGCTGCTCGTGCCAGTCAACGGTCAGGCGAACGTCGACCGCACGCCGGTAGGCGTACAGACTGATCTCCTGCACCAGCGTGGACTGCCCCCAGACCATGCGCACGCGCAGTGTCTTGACCACCGGGCCGTCGGCCACCAGCTCGGCCGGGCCGCAGGCCGTGAACTGGCCCACCACATCGCGGAACGCGTCGATGCCGTGGCTCCAGGTGTCGCTCGGGTCATCGATCACCAGCGGCACGGCCGCGGGACCAGCCAGGTGCTCGAACCACTCGATGTTGTCGCGCAGGCTGGTGATGTAACCGGTGGCCGGATCGAGCTGCACGCGATAGTAGGCGTTCTCGATGCGATCGGCGGTGACCACGCCTGCGGCCTGGGGCGGCAGATCGTCGCCCTCAAAGGTAAGCGTGAACGCGCGGGCACCCAGCGCGGGCATCACCACCTGCGCCGTGACGTGCGCCTGATAGTCATCGTCCTCGAACTCGACCTCAGTCAGTTGGCAGGGGATGTTGATGCCCCTGGCGTCGCGCAGCACCGGCCGCCCCACTGACAGGCTGCCATGCTGGCCCTGCGCGCTGCGCAGCCCACCGGGGTCAGCCTGCACGTTGCGCTGGTTAGTCGGCGTCGGCACCACTATCTCGATGGCATCGGTGCGCTGCCACGGCAGCGTATTCCACACCACGAACGGCTGCCCCTCAGCCTGCGGCACCGGCACGCTCGCCTGCAGCGCCTGCAGCGCGCCCTCCTGCACCTCGGCGGCAGTCGCCGACGCGGCCGCGAAATCGGCCCACACGGTGTCGTACGCCTTGCGGATCGAGGTCCCGGCCAGGATGTCGTGGAACTCATTGAACAGCACCTTTTGCCATGCGCCCTGCAACTGCGCCTGCTGGTCTTCGCCGCCGGCCAGCAACGCAGCCAGCGTGGCCAACCGCTCGGCGCGCAGCAGCGCATGCTCGCCGGAGCGGATCACGGCCTTCATCTGCGAGACCGCCGCGTAACAGCCGCGCGCATGGTGCTGCAGTTCGTCGTGCACCACCGGCCAGTCGCGACCCAGTGCCAGCATCTCGTCATAGTAGCGCTCAGGCGAGGTAAAGACCGGCTGCACCGGCTCGGCGGTGCCCTGCCGCGCCACCAACAGCTCGATGTCGGAGCGGGTGGGGCCGCCGCCGTGGTTGCCCACGCCATAAAAGCACATCGTCACGGCGAGGTCCTCGGGCGTGTCGGCCGCGGCGGCCTCCATGCGCTGCACGATCTTGCCATCGCCCGGGCTGCCATAGTGCAGCGGCGGACGGCAGGTCAGCACGCGCGTGCCGTCGGGCGACTCCCACCAGAAGGGGCCGCGCGGCAGCGTCTTTTCGTGCGGGCCCGGCCTGAAAAAGACGTAATAGTCCAACCCGCTCAGCTTGAGGATCTGTGGCAGCGTGCCGGCGTGTCCGAACGAGTCGACGTTGTAGCCCACGCGGGCGCGCACGCCGAACGTGGCGTCAAAGTAGCGCTGGGCGTAGAGCGCGTGACGCGCGAACGATTCGCCGCTGGGGATGTTGCAATCTGGCTGAATCATCCAGCCGTTGACGATGGCCCAGCGGCCCTCGGCCACCGCTTGGCGGATCTGGGCGAACAGCGCCGGGTCATCCTGCTGCACCCACTGGTAGGTGATGGCCGCGCCGCTGGTGAACACATAGCCGGGATAGTCGCGGATCAGCATGATGGCCGTGCGGTAGGTGTTGCGCACCTCCTCGCGCCCCTCGTCCACGGTCCACAGCCAGACCGGGTCGATGTGGGCGTTGCCGATCATATAGACGGAGACGGGACGTTGCACCTGGGCGTCAGACATGAACGAGACCTCCTGCACGGGGCTCTATGGGACTGGGTGCGAGCAAACGCATTGCTCTTGCACAGATTCTAGCCCGAGTCGCGCGGTTGGGCAAGGCGCAAGTCGTGGCTCACCATACGTTCGTCGCGTCCATCTCCCAGGCGCGCCAAACGCGCACCTGCGCCGCGCCGCCGCGCGCGAACAGCCGCACGCCCACGCTGTCCTGGCGCGTGGGATAGATACGCCGCATCACCACCTGGCGCTCGTTGGCGAACACTTCCACCACCGAACGGTCGATGAACACGCGCAGGCGCAGCGACGTCAGTTCCTCCGGCGGGGCCATGCGCAGCGTCTTGTCGTCGCCCAGCCAGAGCACGCGCGGCAGGCTCATTGTCCCCGCCCACAGCGCGGCCTCCTGCTGGGCGCGCGGCCTGCCTTCAAAGATCCAGGCCCACATGATGCGCCGGCCGCGCTCGTCCACCAGGCTCTCGGGCGCGAAAAAGGCGCGGTCCACCCAGGTCATGCGCCCGTGCGTCTCGGGCGTAAAGCGGTCGTCGGCGTAGCGTCCGATATAGTACTGGCAGCCCAGGCTGTGGCTGATGAACAGCAGCATGTGCCGGTCGCCCAGCGGGAAAAAAGTCGGGGCACATGTCGTCCTCGTCGGCGCGCGTCCACTCGCGACGCGACTGGTAGAAGGGGGGCAGATACTCCCAGTGCTGCAGGTCGTCGGAGCGGAACAGGTACAGCGCGTCGCCCAGGTGCTCGACCAATCCGCGCTTGCGCCCGTACTCGATCTGCACGAGCAGGTTGCCGGTCAGCAGATAGTAGTGGCCGCCGTGCCACCAGATCGCGCTGGGGTCGGCCGCGCCCACTGGCGTGCCGTCGGGCAGCACCGCAGGCCCGACTCGGTCTGGCGGATGATGGGCACGTCGGCCTTGGTCCACACCTCCAGGTCGTCGTCGGTGGTGGTGGCCGTGCAGATGCCGGCGTCGGGTCCCAGCCCCCAGTAGGTGATGGTGGCCACGCCATTGCGGTCGACAAACGCGCCACCGGAAAAGATGCCCGTATCCACTCCGCCCGGCTCCAGCGCCAGGGGATGCTGGCGCCAGTGCAGCAGGTCGCGGCTGGAGACGTGCGCCCAGCAGTGGCCCGCCTCGGTCTGCACGATGTACATCAGGTGGTAGCGCCCCTTCCAGTAGAGCGCGCCGTTGGGGTCGAGCGGCAGACAGATGCCCTCCGGCGCCACCAGGTGGTAGCGCGGCCGGTAGCGATCGCGCAGCAACACATCGCGCAGAGCACGCGTCTTGACGATGCGCTCGTCCACAGGCCTCCTCCTTGCCAGTACAGACTGGGCGCGCAGAGGGGCGCACCCCAACAATGACCCACGCATGCCTGTAGGGTCGGACCCCTGCGTCCGCCCTGCGCACTACCCCGATCTACCCCCACACCTTGTCGATCGCCCGGCGCGTCGCGATCACCCAGTTGCGCACGCGCTGCCGATCGCCCTGCACCGTCTCCACGTCCTTGAGTGTGATATCCACATGGCAGTCGCGGCAGGCGCGCAGGTCGCGCGTCAGGATCGTGTGCACGCGCTCGGGATCCCAGCCGTAGCCCACCATGTCTGCGGGGCTGGGACGGTACGAAAAGACATAGTCCTGGCCAATCTGCTCGGCGCAGCGCGCCGCGTCGGCGCTGAAGGCCACCGCAATACGGCGCAGGTTGGGAATCTTGCGCAGCATGTCGATCTTGAGCGTCAGGTCCTCACAGCAGCCGTAGGCCACCAGCCCGAATCTCGACAGAATAGGCAGTTGGTACTGCAGCAGGAACTCGTCGTGCATCGCGGGAGAGACCGCCACAAACTCTTGCGCCGCCATGTAGCCCCACAACAGGCTGCGCTGCACGCCATTCACGTTCGCCGCCGGGTCGGGCAGTTCCAGAGCGTAGGGCATGGCCTGGTTCTGGTGCGCACACAGGCCCCAATCGCCGGCCGCCTCCGCCTGTTCGTGGGTGCGCAGCACGCCGTCGCTCATGAACTTGACCAGGTGGTGCAACCACTCCGGGTTGTCCAGCATGTCGAGCATAAAGTTCTCGATGCCGCGCAGGTGTCCCAAGTCGGTGGAGAGGTCGGCGGTCCACATGCGGTAGGCCGGTCCGCGATCCACGTTCACGGAGATCAGATCGCCCAGCAGATCGTTCAGTCGCTCCGCATTCTGCGCGGTCGCGCGCTCGTCGATCTCGTGCCAGGGCGCGCGCATGCGCTCTGCATCGGCCAGCTCAGTAATGGCATATTCGTTCTTGTACGACCCGCGCGCCTCCTCGCTATAGTGGCGCCCTGAGGACAGCCCCCACCCGCTGCAGACGTAGGTCGCGGGCAGCGTCACCCACGGCTCAAAGATCGAATCATCCTCCATCGAGGCCCAGAAGAGCTGCCGCCGGAAAAAGTCCTCGTATCGGCGCAGGAACGGGTCGGCGCACTGGCAGCGGCTGTCGGGCATCTCTTCCCAGGCATAAGCGCGCACATAGATCAACGGCCGCGTACGCACCAGGCTGTTGTGCTGCCGCCAGAGCGCCCGGCGCTGGTCCTGCACCGGGTCCGCACAGACTTCCAGGTAGCGCCTGGCCAGGTCGCGCAGCAGCGCGACGTCATGAACGTTCTCCGTGGTCGTCGTGGTCATGGCAAATCCTCGTGAGCAACCTCGTACATCGGCAGCAGGTTCTCCAGCCGGCACGAGTTGTCCGATTCCGTCGTCGAACCCATCAAGTAGCCCGGCCAGGCATCACGGACGGCCTGGCGGCAGGCGGCGCGCACCTCATCGGGCGTGCCGTTAGAGAGCAGTTTGCGCATGTCGATGCCGCCCGCCAGGAACAGCTTCGGGCAGCGGGAGACCGTCATAGTACTCGGTGGCCGCGTCGTTGAACAGCAGGTCATACAGCGGAACGCGGTCGGTCTCCTGGCAGGCCATGGCCCGCCCCACCCGTTCGCGCTTGGTCAGGCTGACAGCCACGACTCTCTCCTCCCGCGCCGCGCTGTAAGCGCCGCGCTCTAGGCGCCGCGCACCTTGGCGACGAGGCGCGCCGCCAGCCGCCGCACCGGCAACACGTCGCCCAGCGCCCGGCGTTCGTCGGCGTCAAAGGTGCGCAGCAGCACCACGCCCGCGGCGTACAGCGCCAAGCCGATCAGCAGCCCCAGCGCCCTGTGCTGCGGGAACAGGATCAGCAGCAGGGCCAACGGCGCGGCGCTCAGCACCTGCGTCCAGACCAGGCGCAGCCAGGGCATGGGCGCCAGGTGCCGCCGCACGCCCAAGTAGAACGGCACGAACAGCACCAGTTCAGAGATCACCGTGACATAGGCCGAGGCCATCCAGCCGTAGCGACTGAGGCCGATCAGGTTCGCCAGCAGGTTGAAGGTAAGGCCGATCACAAAGGCGCGCGTCAGCAGGCGCTGCTGGTCCAGCGAGATCAGCACATACTGCGTCACCGAGTTGATAAAGCCCACCGGCATATACCAGACCATCACCTTGAGGATTTCGGCGCCCTGCGGCAGGTACTCGGCGCCGCCCAGCAGTTGGATGAGCGGTCGGGCGGCGGCCCAGCCCGCCAGCGCCAGCGGCAGCGCGATCACCAGCAGCAGCTTGATCGCCAGGCTGTAGGCCTTGAGCAGCGAGCCCCTGGCGTTGGCCGCGTAGCGCGCCATCAACGGAAAGATCGCCAGCGTGAACGCGGACGGGATGATGTTGACGGCGTCGACGTACTTGTAGGCCGTGCTGTAGTAGCCCAGCACGCGCTTGTCGGCCACCAGCGCCTCAACATCCAGCAGTTGCACGGCCACCTTGAAGAACAGCGTGGCCAGCAGGTTGTTCAGCATCAGCGGCCACGAGTCGCGCAGCATCGCGCGCTGCAGCGCCACGTCGAACGCAACGCGCGGGCGAAAGAGCGTGCGGCGCAGCAGCACATGCAGCACCACAGCCGTGATGACGCTCACCACGATCGACACGACGCCCAGCCCCACATAGCCTGTGCCAAGGCCCAGCGCCAGCGTGCCGAAGGCCACCTTGAGCAGCGTCGAGAGCGTGGTCACCGCCGCGGGCAGTTCCATGCGCTCCCAGGCCGAAAAGACGGCACTGTAGCTGGCGGCCACGTTGCTCGGCAACAGCGCCAGCCCGAACATCGCGATGGCCAGCAGGGTGCGCGGTTCGATGGGGTTGGTGAGGCCGCGCGCCAGCGCAAAGGCTGCCAGCGCCGGCACCGTCAGCACGCACAGTACCGAGCGCAGCACGATCGCGTTCGTGAGGTAGCGGTTCGCCTGGCTGCGGTCGCGCGCGATGTCGCGCGTCATCAGCGCGTTGAGGCCAAAGCCGGTCAGAATATCGAACCAACTGATCACCAGCACCGCGAAATAGTACTGCCCTGCGTCCGCAGGCGACAGCACGCGCAGCATCAACATGGCAAAGGCCATGTCCAGCAGTTTGTTGATCAGCATCAGCGTGATGGGCGCCAGCGTGTTGCGCGACACGCGCTGCGCGTCACCCGCCTCCTGCACACGCCTGAAGCGCCGCAGCCAGACCCACAGCCCGCCGGCCAGCAGCAGCGTCATCGCGGCCACAAAGCTGACGTACAGGCCATACTTGACCGCGTTCGGCGAGTACTTGAAGCGCACCACCCAGCGCCCGGCGGGCACCTCCACGGCGCGTGCGTTGCCGTTGGCGCGGTAGATGTGCAGGGCCTGCTCGGCGTTCTGGGGCTCGGGCGCGTCGGGCGGGCGGATGTACGCCAGCCAGTCGGGGTTGTAGCTGTCGCTCAGCACAAGCAGGCACGGGATGCGCGCCTCGAGCGTAAGCGTCACCTCGTTGAGGGTATAGTCGATCGCCGAGACGCTGCCGATATACGAGAGCGCCGCCGCGTCCGCCGGCTCCTGTCGCGGCGCCTCCTCCAGGATCGCCGTCTCCTGCGGGTCAAACGTGCGCAGCGCCTGGTTGCGTGCCTCTGCATCCGCGATGAAGGTCCCCTGCGGCACCAGCCAGGCGCGCGGCAGCGCCTGCTCGTTGCGATAGATACGCACCTCGCCGTCATAGGCCAGCGCGTAACCCGGGTTGCTGATGGCGCGTTCTCTGGCGGTGATCACGTACTTGACGTTCATCGCGTCCAGCAGCGGGGCGTCCAGCGCCTCCATCTGGTGGGCGAACAGTGGCGCGATGCGGTTGTAGGGCAGCTCGGACTGCTCAGAGATCAACCGCATCGTCTCGACGTATTGCCGCGGGATGATCGAGTCATAGCCGCGAATATCACTGAGGCCGTAAAGCATCGGCGTGTTGGCGTTGAGGGTCTTTTCGGACCCGCCGACCAGCGTGGTCACACGGAAAAGCGAGGTATCGGACTGCAAATAGTCGATCGCGGGGGTGCGGTACCCCACCAGCGCGGTGTCATTGGCCGGGAAGAAGGGCAGGCCGCTGATGAACAACTCGGCCACGATGACCGCCCCCGGGAGGAGCGCCCAACGGCGCGCAGTGCGAAAGCGCGGCCGCAGCAGAGGGGACAGTCCGCCGAACAGGAGTGCCGCGGCAAAGATCGCCAGGTTGCGGAACTGGTAGGAGTAGAACATGCGGCCGTCGGCGAAGGCCAGCGGAGCCAGCGCCAGGGCCTGCACGGCGCGCTCGGCCAGCGCAGCCACACGCTCCTTGACCAACAGGCTCGCGCCCAGGGCGAGCAGTCCCAGCGCGCCTGCCGCCGTGCTCAGCCAAGGCAGCACCTGTCGCCCAAGGCGCTCGGCCCAGACGCCTGCTCTGGCCCTCAAGCCTGTCACGTCCTGCGCCCCGGCCACCCCCGAGCGGCTCGCCCGCGCAAAGACGTCGGCCCCCATGCCCGCGAGGATCGCCATGCTCAGCGTGTAGGGCATCACCCAGCGGAACGGCGAGTGCACCTGGCTCAGCCCGGGCAGCGCATACACCAGCGCGTACAGCGGCGTGCCGAACACCAGCAGCAGCGACACCAGCGCCAGCAGGCCAAAGAAGCCGCGCGGCGCCCCTGAGGCACGCTGCCGTCTACCGCCGCACAGCAGACCGATCAACGCCAGCAGCGCGGGTAACACGCCCACATAGCTGGCGCCCTCGACATAGTTCTTGATGCCCCAGTAGATGCTATCGATCGGCTCGCCCAGGGCGTTGACGGTGACGGGCGTGGTGCGGCCGGTGAACAGGTCCAGGTAGCTGTGATGCGCCGGATTGCCAAAAAAGTCGGGGATCAGCAGCGCGATCAGGCGGCGCGGCGGGTAGGCCCAGCCCAGCACATCCTGCAGGCTGGCCGCGCCCTCGCGAAAGTTGGTACGCACCAGCTCCAGCAGCGGCAGCCACTGCGCGGCACCCAGCCCAAAGCCCAGCACGGCAAGAGCGAGCAGCGTCGCCCCCGTCTTAAGCACCGTGCCCACGGCGCGCGTGCCCCACGCCAGGGCGGTCAGCCGCCACAGCGCGTAGGCGCCGGCGGTCAGCGCCACATAGTAGTACATCTCCGGGTGGCCCGCCAGAAAGACCATCCCCGTAGCGAGCGACCCCAGCAGCAGGTCGGGAATATGCGCAACCACGCTGCCGCCACCCTGCTCGCCGCTGTGCTGGGCCTGGGCCCGACGCACGATCCGCTCGATCGCCACCAGGATCAGCGGCAGCCAGACCACGCCAGCGATGATCATCGGAAAGACGTTGTGCGTGACCGTGAACCCGGCGAACATGAACGTGACGGCGGCCAGGCTGCTGCCGATGCGACCAACGCGCAGCGTGCGCGCCAGCATGTAGGTAAAGGCCCCGCCCAGGAACAGATGCAGCGCAGCGAACCAGCCGAAGGCGGCCGCCAGCGGCAGGACGTAGAACAGGATACTGAACGGGTAGAGCGCTGAGTGCTGGCCCGCCGCCAGAAACGGCACGCCCGACAGGATGTAGGGGTTCCACAACGGCAGCTCGCGAGCGCGCACCGCCTCAACGATCAACTGCTTCCAAGCATAGTTCTCGATGTACAAGTCGCTGAGCAGGCCATTGTAGGGCGCGCTGATGCCCGCCTCGGCGGCATAGCTCAGCCATGGCTCCCACGCAAAGACGTTGTCAGCCGGCAGCAGCGTCTTGCCGCCCAGCGTGACGCGGCCAAAGAAGGCCACGGCCAGCACGAGAAGCAGCGCCAGGGCGGCGCCGTCGAGCAGCAACCCCCGCTTACGCACGCTCCCTCGCCCTCACCCGATCTCCTCCAACGCAGGCTGCCCCGCCGGAGTATCCGCACACTCCTGCGCCAGGGCCAGCGAACGAAAGCTGATCACGAACGCGACCAGCGCCAGCGCGCTTGCCAGCGCCCCATAGACCCAGGCAGGCAGCGCCCCCAGGATGGCGCCGCCCACGATCGGCCCCACAATCTGCGCCAGGTTGTCGAGCGAGGCCGACGCTCCCATCGCGACCCCCTGCTCGTTGGGGCGTACGGCGCGGCTGAGAAAGCCCGTCAAGGGTCCACGCGTGCACGACGCGGCAAAGCTCGCTACCGCCAGCACTGCCCCGAACTGCCATTGATGCGTCACCAGGCCCACGACGGCATA
Organism: Anaerolineales bacterium UBA6128; assembly: GCA_002423325.1. Lineage (GTDB taxonomy): Bacteria > Chloroflexota > Anaerolineae > UBA1429 > UBA1429 > UBA6128. Next base: position 13,245 of record DIVQ01000034.1, read on the forward strand.
GGTGCCCACAAAGATCCCCAGCCCCAGCCGCGCAGTTGCGCGATCGCCCAGCCGCTTGATCAGGGGCACAAAGATGGCAAAGCGCACGAACACACGCACGAGGCCCGCGACCGTCAGCATCAGTCCTACCTGCTGGGCATCCATCCCCAGAACCAGATTGGCAAAGAGCGAAATGCACGACATGAACAGCGAAAACGACAGGGTGTGGAACAGCCACTGCACCAGCAGCGTGCGCGCGTCGGTATTCCGCCACAGGGCCACACTGCCGCTCAGCCACCGCGTGGGCGGCGCACTGGCGGCGGAGCCGGCCGCGCGCGCGGGCGGCCGCGACTCGGCCACAAGGAAGAACGTCAGTACCATGGTCAACAGCGTCAGGCCGGCGGACATCAGCGCCGGCGCAGCGATTCCCCAGCGCGACAGTAGTCCACCGATGCCCGGCCCCAGCAGCGAGGAGAGCACGTGCGCCACGCCGATGTTGCTCATCTCTCTGCTGCGGTCCTGCGGCTTGCTGATATCCCCGATGATCGCCTTGGCGATCGGAAACTGGCCGCCGAACAGTCCGTCCACGATACGCGAGAGGAACAGCATCGTCAGGTTGCGCGAAAAGATCAGGATCACAAACCCCAGCAGTGTGCCAAACTGCGAAAGCAGCAGAATGGGCCTGCGCCCGTAGCGGTCGCTCAAGGCGCCCCAGATCGGGCCCGAGAAAAAGCCGAACAGGGCATTGGCGGAAAGCAGCAGCCCGATCTGAACCGGCGTAGCATGGTATTGCTGCCCGAAAAAGGGCAGAAACGGGATCAACACGCTGTATCCCAGAATGTCCGTAAAGACGGCCAGGTACAACGGCAGCAGCCGCGGGTAAGGCACCCGCTGCAGCCAGCCTGTCGGCCTTTGGGGATGGGGATTGCTCGAGGTCACGGTCTCCTCACAGGCGGTCAGGGTCCGCCGGTCTGCTAGATCCCGATTGTGCCCCAGACCAGGGCGACTGTCAAAAGGGTAGGGCTGGCGCACTAAACCTTTGAGCGCTTGCGGACGTCATATACTTGGGGGTACAATCCGAACGATGCACACATTCGAACCTCGCCCCACGCGCACGCCCGCTCTGGCCTGGGCGCTGGCAGTACTGGTGATGATGGGCCTGCTGGGCTGCGCCGGCACTCGCGCTGATCGCACGCCGCTGCCTGTGACGCTTCGGTCGCTGCCCACCCATACGGCCAGTCACCAAGCAAGCAGCACGCCAACAGTAACCATGACGGCCAGTCGTCCGGCACCCACGGCGACGGCAACGCCCCTGTCCGCCAGCCTGCCGATCATCGGCGGGGCCGGTCTGCCCACCGCCACGNNGATGGCCCCGATCGGGTTTGGCACCGCCGAGCTGCTGGTTCAGGCGCCTGCTCCCGACGACAGCAGCGCCACGCCAGCGCCCTCTCCCACCTCCGATCCATGCGCCCACCTGGTGCGCCGCGAGGGCGACCACCTGACGCTCTACGGTGAACGCTTTGTGTTCGCAGGCGTCAACGCCGTATCGCTGATGGACGAGAGCCTGCCCGAAGCCGAACTGCCCGCCATCCTGGACACCCTGCAGTCGTGGGGCGTCACCATGGTGCGCATCTGGGTCAGGCCCGGCCGGGACCTGCAGCGCTTCGAGTACCTGCTGGACCTGGCACAGCCGCGCGGCATCCGCTACTTGGTCACGCTGCAGGACTATTACCACTGGAAGGATGTCCGCTGGTTCGAGACGCAATACCTCACTGAGGATCTACCCCACATCGAGACGGTGGTCACGCGCTTCGGCGACCGCCCCGAGATCGCCATCTGGGAAGTGATGAACGAGCCCTGGTGCGGCGCCCCCGGCGAGGTCACCGACCCCAACTGCTACCGTAGCCTGCAAGCCTGGGCCGAGCACACGACACAACTGATCCGGCGACTGGACCCCTGCCGCCCCATATCGCTGGGCACGCTGGGTGCCCGCCACCTGGAGATCGAGCAGCAGGCCTATCGCGACCTCAGCGCCATCGACACAGTCGATATACTCAGTATGCACCGTGTGCCCGGCGACTGGTACAACGATCCGGTCGAGTTGGACATCGCGCGCGAACTGAACAAGCCCATCATGCTGGGGGAAGTGACGGTGTTGGGGTACTCGATGAGCTGCGAGCAGTTGGGGCCGCTCGTGGTGCCCGAGCGCGCCCGCCTGCTGGAGACCGACATAAACAAAGCCCTGGAACTGGGCATGTCGGGCTATCTGCTATGGGACTATGCCCCCGGGTCGCTTCTCGACGTCTACGGCAAGGTCCGCCATTACTGCAGCGTGTACGGCTATTTCGCCGACGACCCGGTGGGGCCGGTCATCTGCGCGCTCGACATTCCGCGCGTGCCCATCCCGACGGATGACGACCCGCGCTAGACCGGCTCGTCTGCAGCACGCCTGCGACTGAACAGGTAGAGTATCACCAGCAGCACCAGCCCTGCGCCCAGTCCCGGCAGCAGCCCAAGCCGCAGGTCGTCCAGCGAGCTGTCAAGCAGCGTGTAGCGCAGCACAAGCTTGGGCCGTCGCCCGGCCACGTCGGCCTGCGAGCTGGCCAGGCGCACCCACGGGCTCGCCTGCCCTTCAATGCTCAGCAGCAGACCCCGGTTGTCAGTCGGCTGCCGCACCCAGCGCTGCACGCTCTCGCGCACGTCCAGCGTAACCCAGCCGGACGCCGGACGCAAAGCCACACTGGCCAATGCCGCCACGGCGCGGTCGCTCTCAGGCGCGCTGGCCCCCGGCCCTGACCAGAGCGCCCCCAGATCGGCTTCCAACCAGTTGGCCGCATCCGCGCTCCAGCTACGGCGTAGCTCGTACACGCTCAGGGCGCCGCCTGCCACCGACTGGAATTCGTCCACGTACACGCTCAGTAACGCCTCAGTGACGCGTGCACCTGGCGGCACCGACGCAAGGTCAAAGTGCAGCAGCGCCACCTGATCGCGCCCCTGACGCACATACAGATCGCGGCTACGGCCGTGGTTGCCCGCAATATGCCAGGCGTCCAGGTAGGTGTCGGCCACGCCCGCATAGCCGTCCAGACCCTGCTGGAGCACCACTTGCGCTCGCGCCGGTGTCGCCGTCGGCGCCGGCGTGATCGTGGGCGGCAGCAGGGTTCCGGTTGGGCTGGCGCTGGGTGCGACGCTCGCGACTGGCGTCGCACTGCGCGCCCGCGTCGGCGACGGAACGGTCAGGTCGTACGCAATCTCCAGCCGCGGTCGATAGTCGATGACGCCCCACTCGGAGGAGGCCAGCTCATAGGCGACAGGCGCGCTGGCCTCGCCCAGAATCGCCAGGCCGCGGTTGCTCTCGGGGTCAGACACCCACTCTTGCACGAGCGTGCTCACATCCCAGGCCACCCAGCGCCGCTCGGCGCCGATCTCGGCACTGGCGTAGGTCACCCCGGCGCGGTCGTGGCCGATGCCGTTCGCGCCCGACTGCGCCCAGCCATCGGTGGCCGTCGAGCGCAGCCAGGTGACATGCACCGGATCCCAGTGTCGGATCAGCCTGGCAATGCCTGCGAACAGCTCGCCCGGCTGGTTACGCGACACCGCATACAGGTGCAGACTGGCCTCCTTGACCGAAGCGCCCGCAGGCATCCCCGTCAGATCGAACCAGATCAACGCCACAGCCGTGGAACCCTGTCGCACCACCAGTCGGTCTGACCCCTCAAAGTTGCCATCCGGGCCGAGCGCGTCGATATGGGCATCCTGTACGCGCACGCCCGGCTCGCCGGCTCGCAGCACCACATGCACCAACCCGCCCGCGGGCGTGGCCGTGGGCGCGATCGCTGTTGCCGCAGGCGTCGCGCTGGGCAGTGTCGCCGTCAGAGACGGCACGCCGGTCACGACCGGCGTCGCGGCGGGGACCTCGATCGTCGTCGGCGTTGCAGAGGGTTCGAGCACGGGCCCGTCGGCGGGCGTAGCAGTGAGGGTGGCCACCAGTATCGGCGTGGCCGTGGCGGCGAGAGTGGGCTCCCCGATGGGCGGCTCGTACCCGCGCGGCGTCGCCGTTGCTTCGGGCTCGGGAATCGTATCGGTCGCGTCCGGCAGCGGATAGGGGCGCGCCGTCGGCGTCTCAGTCGGCGGCGGCACCGTCGCTGTGGGGGGCTGCGTCGGCTCGGGCGTCGCGGTGGCCGTGGCAGTGCAGGTCACGCTGGGCGTCAGCGTGGGCGTGCTGGTAGGGATGCGGGCCACCACCCACAGCCGCGGGCGCATATGCTCGTGAGCGCTGTTGGAGGAGTACAGGTCGTACTGCACACTCTCCTGGCCTTCGGCCCGCAACACCAGCCCCGCATTGGTCAGCGGATCGCTCACCCATTCACGCACCAGCGCGGTCACATCCAGGTTGTACCAGTAGTTATCGCTGCTCACCAGAGCGCTGGCCACAGACACCGATGAGCGGTCGCTCAGCGTATCGTTGCAGCCCGGCACGGCCCAGGCATCATCAGAGGATGCCAACACCCAGTTGCACGCTGCCTCGCTCCACGCGCGGTAGACTTTGTAAGCAGCCAGCCTCAGCGGCTGCGGATTGGTCCGCGCCACGCTGCCTACGCTCAGGATCGCCTGATCCACGATCGCGTTGGTGGGCAGGCTGGCCAGGTCGAACTTGAGCACTGCGGCTCGGACGTCGTACTGCCGCGCGGACAGCCGGTGGTCCTTGGCGCGCACCGCGTCCGGCGCCCAGCGATCGATAAAGGTGTCGTCGGAAGGGTCATAGCGCACAGCGCCCACCGGTGGGGTGGGCGTGGGGGCTAATCCGGCGTAGCTTTGAGGCGTGTAGGTGGGGCCGGGTTGTGGCGTAGGGGTGACGGTGGGCGACGGCCGCGGCACGGGCGTGGGCGTCGCGGTGGCCCGCAGCGGCGATCCCCTGCCTCCCACCACCTGCATCATGTGGACGAACTCATCGCCATCGCCCTGACAGGAGAGTCGCAGGTCCACGCCTCCCGGCAGGTTGTTGTCCAGGTAGCCGTCGGTGATCTCGAACCGCACCGACACCCAGTCGTCCACCGGACCCAACGCGGGCCCCTTCTGGAGCACCTGGCTGGCGAGCGCGCCGTTGGCCTTGACGTACTGCAGGGCAAAGGTGTCGTCGCCGTGGTTGAGCAGCGTGACGTTGACGATATAGTGCACACCGTTCGCCTGTACGGCTGCCGGCGGCTGCGCCAGGAACGGCCAGCCGTCGTTCACGTCGAGCGAGACATAGTACTGCCCCTCACCCTGCAGCGTTCGCCGCGACTGACGGCCATAGATGCTGTCCCTGCCGGCGGGCAGCTCGTCACGCCACACGCGCGCCGTGCGGCTCTCGGGCGCGTCGTCCGATCGCACCAGCCAGAAGCACCAGTCGCCGGCATGGCCCGACACCCCGCCACTGCCCCATGTCTGCAGCGGGTACTCCAGGTCGCGCAGCACCGTCCATACGCTGGGCGTGTCATCCAGCGTCACCCCCAGATGCGCGGCCACGAAATGCAGCATCTCGGGCGAGGCTGCGTCCAGGTTCTCCTTGTGCAGATCGATCGCGTCGGGGTGATAGTGCAGGCCTGCGACGAGCGACCAGTAGGCCGCCTCACGGCTGCCCCAGGCATACACCGATTCGACCCAGATGGGCAGCGTCGTGGAATAGGTGCGCACCATATCCCACGAACCCACAAAGGTGCCGTATCCCTGATGGCTATCGAGGTCGGTGCTCAGGCCGCAGTGCTTCAGGCCGATCGGGGGCATCAGGCTGGCCGCGTGCGCTGCCAGGATACGACGCGTGCTGCTGCTGCCCGGCGCACTGGGCAGGTACAGGGGCATGCGCGGAAACGCCTGCCGGAACACCGTCATCGTTTCAGTGCAGAATGGCACAAAGGCGCCGGCCACGTTGGGCGCCTGCTGCGCCAGCACCTCTGTCTGCCAGGCGCAATACCAGTCCTTGGTAGCGTGTGTTTCACCATCGATGCCCGTCAAAACGGACACCGACGTCACCTGCGGGTGCCCCTCAAAACGCTTTCCAAAAGCGCGGATCATGTCATAGTAGGCCTGACGCCAGATCGAGCTGTCGTACATTGGCACGACGGCCTTTTTGCTGCACGACTCGAGCAGATAGCCCACCTTGCGCCCGCCGACAGTCGGCCGGGGGTTGCCTGGGTTGGCCTGGTCGATCTGGTCGTACACCCAGGTTGGCGTGGCATCGTAAAAGTCAGCCGCCGCCCAGTTGGGCGCTGTCGAGAGGTAGGCAAAGATCTGGATGACGACCGGCTTGGCGATCTCGGTGCCATCGAGCAGCGTCACCTTGAACGACGCTTCGCGCTCCAGCAGCCGCTCAATCGGCCCCCAGTTGTACGCACCCGGCGCGGGATTGACCTCTTCCCAGGTCACAAAGTTGATCGAGCCGATCGGCCCCAGCTCTGGGCGCTCGTTCTGGAAATCGGTGCCCCAATCGTACATCTGGTAGATGATCGGGGCTGGCGTGGAATAGCCAGGCGGATGCGCCTGCGAGACCACAGTGGGCGGCGGTGTCGACGACGCGCCGATGACCGGCGCCGTGGGTTCCAAAGGGCCGGGGCAGGCCGTCTCTACGCGGGGAGTGGGCAGCTCACAGCCGCCCAGCATCGCAGCCAGGCCCAGCGCCAGCAGGCCAAGCAGCAAAAGAGGCAGAAGCGGGCGTCGGGTTATCGGGCCGGGGTGACTGGTCATGCTGGTTCTCTGGCAGCGAGTATAGCGCGGCCGGGGAGCGCGTCAAATGGGATGCGGAACGGGCGTTCCAGGATGCGTGCAGACCGGAGATGCCCACGCCACGCTAGAGACGACACTTGTACGGCACATTATCCCAAATGAATTCCCAAATATCCCAAATGCCCGCTCTACGAGTCGTCCGTATCGGCGGTCCTGGGGGCTCTGGCCCGCGCCAGCACATCCTCAAGCATCCACTTGGGCAAGCGTCCGCGTACCCGCACGCCCTGCGCCTCGTAGCGCAGATCATCGATGATGCCCTGCTTGCGCCATGTGTTGAGGGCGTCGCCCGCTTGATAGGGCAACAGCACCTCCGTCTCGATCATGTCGGCAGCCAGTTGGACCTCAACCTCGGCCAACAATTCGTCAATGCCGACGCCCTGCTGCGCCGAGACCAGAACCGCATCGGGGTAGCGAGCGCGCAGTTCACTGAGGTCATCGCGCCGCACCGCAAACCGCCTTCCGACCGCCTCATCCTCCTCGACCATGTCCAGCAAATCCACCTTGTTGAGCGCCAGGATGACGGGCTGATCGCGCATGTTCAGGTCGGCCAGCACTTCCTCGACGGTGCGCACTTGCTCGAGCACGTGCCGACTGCTGAGATCCACCAGATGGATCAGCACGTCCGCCTCCTCGACCTCTTCGAGTGTCGCGCGGAAGGCGGCCACCAGCTCGGTGGGCAGCTTTTGGATGAACCCGACCGTATCGGTAAAGAGCGCCTCTTTGCCACTGGGCAGCGCCACGCGGCGCGTGGTGGGGTCGAGCGTGGCGAACAGCTTGTCTTCTACCAGCACGTCAGCGTCAGAAAGGCGATTCAGCAACGTGGACTTGCCGGCGTTGGTGTAGCCCACGATTGCCACGGTGGGCAGTCCCTGACGCCGCCGGCGGCGGCGCTGCAGGCCACGCGTCTGGCGCACCTGATCGAGCTTGGCCCTGAGTTGGGCCATGCGCGCCACAATCTGCCGGCGGTCGAGCTCGAGTTGCGTCTCGCCGGGGCCGCGCAGCCCCACGCCTCCCTGAGTCTGCCGCGAGAGGTGTGTCCACTGGTGCGTCAGGCGCGGCAAACGGTAGGCATACTGCGCCATCTCGACCTGCAGGGCGCCCTCGGCGGTACGCGCGTGCAGCGCGAAAATGTCGAGAATCAGCGCTGTGCGGTCAATGATCTTGATCTCCAGCGCCTTTTCCAGGTTGCGCAGTTGCGCCGGGGAGAGCTCCTCGTCGAACAGCAGCACATCGATGTGCAGTTCATCGCGCAGGTGCGCCAGCTCCTCGACCTTGCCCGACCCGATGTATGTGCCGGGATGCACAGCATCGAGATTCTGAATGTCGCGTCCGGCAATCTCGATGCCCGCGGTCTGGGCCAGACGCGCGAGTTCGTCCAGCGAGTCTTCGACGCTGAACAACCCGTCGCGCCCATGCACGCGCACGCCCATCAGATAACCCCGTTCGACGGGCCGTCCGATTGCCAGTTCGCGTAACGTGCTGGGGGTCAGAGCCTGGCCACCCTTTCTCCCGCCTCACGCAGGCGCTCCTCGGGCAGGCAGAGCGACAGGCGCACATAGCCGGCGCCATACTCGCCAAACGACGTCCCGGGGGTCATCCAAACACCGGCACGCTCGAGCACGTCGGCCGCAAAGGTCTCACACGTCGTGCCATCCGGCACCCTGGCCCACACGTACAGCGCCCCCGCAGGCGGCTTGGCCGACATCCCGATGCGCGGCAGCCACTCCAGCACCACATCGCGGCGCCGCTGGTAGATCGCGTTGCGCTCGGCCAGCCAGGACTGGTCGCCATTCAGTGCCACCACCGCGGCATCCTGCAGCGGCTGAAAGATGCCCGAGTCGATATTGGTCTTGATCACGGTCAGCGCCTGAATGGCCTCGGCGTTGCCCACGGCCATGCCCACGCGCCAGCCTGCCATGTTGTAGGTCTTGGACAGACTGTTGAACTCTACCGCCACCTCTTTGGCGCCGGGCAATTCCAGAATGCTGGGCGCCACATAGCCATCGTAGGTGAGGTCGCAGTAGGGATTGTCGTAGCAGATCACGATGTCATAGGCGCGCGCAAAGTCGATGGCCGTGGCCAGGAACTCGCGCGGCGCGACGGCGCCGGTCGGGTTGTTGGGATAGTCGAGCCACATCAGCGTGGCGCGACGGGCCACATCTGCCGGGACGGCGCTGAAATCAACCAGATAGTCGTTCTCCTCGACAATCGGCATTGTCCAGGTATCGCCCCCCGCCATCTGCGCGCCCATGCGGTAGGTGGGATAGCCGGGATCCGAGGCCAGCACCAGGTCGCCGGGGTCCACAAAGGCCAGCGCCATGTTCGCCAGGCCTTCTTTCGACCCGATCAGCGGACGCGCCTCGGTCTCGGGATCGAGTTCCACCCCAAAACGTCGCTGGTAATAGTTGGCGATGGCCTTGCGCAGCGACGGCGCCCCATAGTAGCCCGCATAGCCATGATTCCTGGGCTCGGCGGCCGAGCGGTAAAGCTCGTCCAGGATGAACTGCGGCGGCGCCAGATCTGGGCTGCCAATGCCCAGGTTGATCACATCCATTCCCTGAGCTTTGAGCGCGGCGATGCGCTTTTGTGCCACGGCAAACACGTAGGGCGGCAGGTTCTTGACACGATCAGCGATCTTCATGGCAGACTCCTTGTGTGCATGCGGGTGCCGCTGCTCGCAGCACGCGCCGAGACCCCACCCGCCATGGTGCCGGCGATGCCGACACGGGGGCCTNNAAAACGGCTCACCTTCGAGCAAAGACTCGAGCACATCGCCCACTCGCTGGAGGCTATCCGCGCTGATCTTGTCCAGCGTGTCCTGAGTGGTATCGAGGTAGACATAGTCCCCGTCGGCCACCAGCGCCACGGGGATGCCACGGTTCACAAACACCAGATGGTCGTTCAGCAGGTTGTGCCGATGCTCGGCGACGAACCACTGCTCATACCCGAGGTCGGCCGCAACGGCCCACAGCCGCTCCTGCACACGCAGCGTCGCGTTCCACTCGTAGAAAAAGCGCTGATCGTGGCCGCCTACCAGGTCCAGGATCACAGCATACTGCACCCGGCGCAGCTCGGGCTGCTCCAGCAGTGCGTCAGCAAAGTGGCGCGCACCCACGCAATCAGGAAAGCTGCCCAGCCCGCCGCGCTCCGAGCCGTCGAAAAACACCAGCCAGATCTCGGCCTGATCAGTGGCCTCACTGCCCAGCGACCGGGCCAGCTCAAGCAGCACGCTCACGCCGCTGGCGCCGCTGTTGGCGCCCGGCACCGGCAGCGAGCGGTTCTGTGGATCCTGATCGGCCACCGGGCGCGTATCCAGATGCGTCCCCAGAATCACGATGGGACCCTCGCCCTTTTTGCCGACAACGTTGCGCACCTGCAGCCCCTGCACGGCAAAGTCCTGGGTCTCGACGGTCCAGCCATAACGCTCGAGCAGCCGCGCAATATAGTCAGAGGTCTTGGCGTTCTCCTCGCTACCCACCGGCCTCGGACCGTAATCCATCAGCGTGCGGGCATGCGCATAGGCGCGCCGACCGCCAAAGCTCGCCTCTACCGGTTGCTCGCAGGCGGCCGCAGTCAGCAGAACCGCAAGCAGGCCCACCGCCGTCAGCAGGCGGGCCAGGCGCCCCATTTGCCGGCGGCCCTCAGCAGACATCATCCAGAAGCCCCTCCGCGACGATGGCGGCCTCAAGATCGCCAAGAGCCCGATCGCTGAAGGCCGCATAGCGCGCACGCTTGTTGCGCACGGGCGGGTCCAGCGGCGGCAGGATGCCGAAATTCGCCTTCATCGGCACAAAGGGCTGCTCGGGCGAACGCGCAATATAGTGCAACAGCGCGCCCAGCATCGTGGTGGGCGGCAGGGCGACGGCCGCCCCGCCCGCCAGGCAGCGCGACGCGTTGATCCCGGCCAACAGCCCGCTTGCCGTGGAGCCCACATAGCCCTCGGTGCCGGTGATCTGCCCCGCGAAAAAGAGCGTCTCGCGCCCGCGCCACTGCAGCGTTGGCTCCAGCAAGCGCGGCGAGTCCACGTAGGTGTTGCGGTGCATCTGCCCGTAGCGCACCCATTCGGCGTGCTCCAGCCCGGGAATCAGGCTGAATACCCGCTTCTGTTCGGGCCAGCGCAGATTGGTCTGAAAACCCACCAGGTTGTAGAGATCGCCGGCCAGGTTGTCCTGGCGCAGTTGCACCACGGCGTAGGGACGCCGCCCCGTGCGCGGATCGCGCAGACCGACGGGCCTGAGCGGCCCGAACGCCAGCGCATCGTGGCCGCGCGCCGCCAGTACCTCGACCGGCAAGCAAGCCTCAAAAAAGCGCCGATCCTCGCGCTCAAAGTCGCGCAGCGGGATGCGTTCGGCGCTCAGCAACGCCTCTACAAAGCGGTCGTATTCCTCGCGCGTCAGCGGGCAGTTGATATAGTCGGCCTCACCGCGATCGTAGCGCGAGGCGCGGTAGACCTTGTCCTGGTCGATGGACGCCAGCGTCACAATCGGCGCCATGGCGTCGTAAAAGTAGAGCTGATCCTGCCCCGCCAGCGCCGCGATCTGGCCCGCCAGGGCGTCAGACGTCAGCGGTCCGCTGGCCACGATGACAAAGCCCTCGGGCAACACCGTGATCTCTTCACGACGCAACGTGATGCAGGGGTGTCCCTCGACAGCGCGCGTCACAGTCTGGGCGAAGGACTCGCGTCCCACCGCCAGCGAGTCACCCGCGGGCACGCGCGTCTCGTCGGCGCATCGCAGGATCAGCGAGCCAAGGCGACGCAGCTCGGCCTTGAGCAGGCCCGGAGCGCGTTGCAGCGAGTCGCCGCCCAGCGAGTTGCTGCACACCAGCTCGGCCAACAGGTCGGTCTTGTGCGCTGGCGTGCTGACCCGCGGCCGCATCTCGTACAGGATGGTGCGCACCCCACGAGACGCAGCCTGCCAGGCGGCCTCACAGCCTGCAAGCCCACCTCCCACTACAATCAGCGAGTCCATCGCGTTCACGTCACTCCCACACGAATTGCCTGCTTCGATGATAGCATGGATCGAGGGCCCAGGCAAAGGCGACGCCGGGCCTGTGTCGCCTGATTGACACCGTCCCAGCACAGCGCTAGAATGGACGCACATCAACATGAGTCAAAGGAGCCTCCAGATGCCCGAGATGCCTCGTCCCGAGTACCCGCGCCCACAGATGGTCCGCCAGCAGTGGCTCAATCTGAACGGCCCCTGGCAGTTCGAATATGACCCCGGCTGCAGCGGCGCGGAACGCGGCCTGGCGACTGCCGACCACCTGGCCCGTGAGATCCTGGTGCCCTTCTGTCCTGAAAGTGTGCTCTCGGGCCTGGGCGACGTCGATTTTCACCCCGGCGTCATCTACCGACGCGCTGTTCGCGTGCCTTCCGATTGGCAGGGCGGACGCGTGCTGCTGCACTTTGGCGCCGTCGACCAGGACGCGCAGGTGTACGTCAACGGCGTCTTTGTGGGCAAGCATCGCGGCGGCTATACCCCCTTCAGTTGCGATGTGACTCATGTGCTGACTGCCGGCGAGAACGCCATCATGGTTTTTGTGCGCGACGACACACGCGCCGCCGTGCAGGCCACCGGCAAGCAGTCGCGCCTGTACCACTCGCACGGCTGCGACTATACCCGCACCACCGGCATCTGGCAGACGGTCTGGCTCGAGCACGTGCCCACGACCTACATCGACGCGTTGCGCATCACGCCCGATCTGCCCAGCGGGCAGGTGACGATCGAGGCCGTGGTCGCCGGCGACTGCTCGCGCGGCACCTTTGCGGCGCAAGCGACGCTGGCGGGCAAGCCGATGGCGGAGGGCAGCGCGCGCTTCTCGGGCCAGCGCGCCGTGATCACGCTGGCGCTGGCCGAGGTCGAGGCCTGGTCGCCGCAGTCGCCCACGCTCTACGACCTGGCGCTGACGCTGAACGCTGAGAACGGCAGCCACGACGAACTGCGGAGCTACTTTGGCCTGCGCTCCATCGCGCTGACGGATCGCGCCATCCTGCTGAACGACCGCCCGGTGTTCCAGCGACTGATCCTGGACCAGGGCTTTTACCCCGACGGCATCTACACCGCGCCCACCGACGAGGCCCTGCGGCGCGATATCGAGCTCTCCCAGGCGCTGGGCTTTAGCGGTGCGCGCCTGCACATGAAGGTCTTTGAACCGCGCTTTCACTACTGGGCCGACCGCCTGGGCTACCTGGTGTGGGGCGAGTTCCCCAACTGGGGGCTGACGCTCAAGTACCCCGGGGCGCTGGCCGACATGCTGCCACAGTGGTTGGAGGCCGTGCGCCGCGACTATTCGCATCCCTCGATCGTCGGCTGGTGCCCCTTCAACGAGACCAGCACCGACCAGGACCCGCGCACCGTCGGCACGGTCTACCGCGTCACCAAGCAACTCGACCTTACGCGGCCGGTCGTCGACACCAGCGGCTATGTGCACGTCGAGACCGATATCTATGACTCGCACAACTATGACCAAAACCCCGAGACCTTTGCCGCGGCCTTTGCGGCGCTGTCGCAAGGCGGCGAACCCTACCGCAACTTTCCGCATCACGACGCGCCCTACGCGGGCCAACCCTATTTTGCGAGCGAGTATGGCGGCATCTGGTGGAACCCCGGCCAGGCCGAGGACAAGTCGTGGGGCTACGGCGGCGTCAGCGGGCGCCCCAGGACGCTCGACGAGTTCTACGCGCGTTATCGCGCCCTGACCACCACGTTGCTGCGGCACCCGCGCATGTGCGCCTTTTGCTACACACAACTGACCGACGTGGAGCAGGAAGTCAATGGCATGTACACCTATGCGCGCGGCCAGAAATTCGACCCAGAGGTGATCCGCGAGATCAACACCCAGGTGGCCGCGATCGAGGAGTAGTCACCGACGGCCCTCCGGCCTAGATTGAAAGGAGCACGACGCATGGCACTGCTGAGCAAAAAGGACGCCGATTTCCTGAGCGGACATTTCGCCGACAAGCTGGAAACACCCGTCAGACTCGTCTATTTCACCCAGACCATGGCCTGTCAGTTCTGCCGCGAGACAGAGCAGGTGCTGCGCGAAGTCGCTGACCTCTCCGACAAGGTCACGCTCGAGGTCTACAACCAGATCACCGACAAGGACAAGGCTGAGGCCTTCGGCATCGACAAGATACCCGGCACGGCCGTCATCGGTGCCAAAGACTATGGCGTGCGCTTCTTTGGCATCCCGTCGGGCTACGAGTTTACCTCGCTGGTGGAGGACATCGTCGATGTCTCGCGCGGCCAGACCAGCCTGAGCGCCCAGACACTCGAACTCTTGACCAAGTTGACAGAGCCGGTGCACATCCAGGTGTTCGTCACGCCCACCTGCCCCTACTGCACCTCCGCCGTGCGGTTGGCGCACAGTCTGGCGATTGCCAGTGGCAAGGTGCGCGCCGACATGGTCGAGGCGATCGAGTTTCCCGAGCTCGGCAACAAGTACCGTGTGCAAGGCGTGCCCCGCACCGTGGTCAACGAGACGGCCTCTTTTGAGGGCGCCATGCCGGAACCGCTTTTTGTCGCGGAAGTGCTGCGGGGTGCGGGCGTCATGACCGATGCCGAGGTCGAAGCGCTAGTCGCCAAGCTGACCAAGAACGCCAAGAAGAACTGACGCCGCGCACCGAGTGCCAGGCTCAAACCTGGACGCAGGGAGGCTGCCCAGTGCAAGCTTTGGTGAATGCAACCGTCTACACCCCGCGCCGCATCATCGTCGACGGCGTTGTCCTGTTCGACGAGCGCATCGTGGCCGTGGGCTCGCGCCAGCAGGTGCCCCTGCCCGCAGGCACGGCCACCCTCGACGCCGGCGGGCGCGTCGTCTGCCCGGGCCTTGTCGATATGCACGTGCATGGCGGCGACGGCGCCGACGCCTCCGACGGCACCCCCGAGGCGGTGCGCACCGTCGCCCGCCGACATCTGCGCGCGGGTACCACCAGCCTGTTGCCCACCACAGCCAGCTGCCCCATGGATGATCTCTGGCGCGCGTTCGACAGCATTGTGACGGTGCGACACGATCCGCGGCCGGATGAGGCGCGCGTGCTCGGCATCCATTCGGAGAGCAACTTTTTCTCCCTCGCGCAGTCGGGCGCGCACAACACCTCCCTGCTGCGCATGCCCGACGCCGCCGAGCGCGAGCGCCTGTACGCCTACGCCCCCGAGATGGAGCGTCTGAGTCTGGCGCCCGAGCGCGAGGGCGCCCTCGAGATCATCCGCACCCTCGCTCAGCGTGGCGTGCTGCTCGCCGGCGCACACTCGGACGCACTCTATGAACAGGTCTGCATCGCCATGCAGGCCGGCATGACGCATATCACGCACCTGTGGAGCTCCATGTCGATGGTGCGTCGCATCGGACCCAAGCGCCACGCCGGCATGCTCGAGGCCGCGCTGGTCGAAGAGGGGCTGACCGGCGAGATCATCGCGGACGGCTACCACCTGCCCAGCAGCCTGATGAAGATGGCATTCCGCATGAAGGGCCCGGACAAGCTGTGCCTCATTTCGGACGCCATGCGCGCCTCGGGGTGCGGCCCGGGCGAGTATGAGGTGGGCGGACTGAAAGCCATCGTGGACGAGGGCGGCGGGGTGGCCGTGATGGAGGATCGCAAGGCCTTTGCCGGCTCGATCGCCACGATGGCCCAATGCCTGCAACAGGTCGTGCATGTCGTCGGCTTTTCGCTGGCCGAGGCGCTCGAGATGGCCACCTTCACCCCCGCGCGCCTGCTCGGACGAGAGCACGAGGTCGGCCAGCTGGCGCCCGGCTGCCACGCCGACATCCTGGTGCTGGATCGCGCAACGCTCACGCCCATCGAGATCTACCTGGGCGGTCGGCTTGTCAGCGCATGACGTGCGCATAGACCCACCATGCCACTCGTCTACCGTCTGAAAGACTATGCCCGTTACCGCGATTTAGTCGGCGACGCGACCTATGTCGACGTGACGCGCCGCACCGATCCGGCGCGTATCCCCGAGGTCTGGCAGCATCTGCGCGACGTACTGGAGACCTACGGCCCGCCCTGGGTGGTCCAGGTCTGGACCAAGGACCCGGCCGGCGTGCTGAGGTTGGGGGGCGACCTGCTCCGGCAGCTCGTGGACGCGGGCACCACGCTCGCGGCCCAGGTGACCGCCACCGGGCTGGCGGGCAGCGTCTGGGAGCCGCACGTGCCGCCCGATGGACTGCGGGCGGCCGAGGCGATGGCTGCGTTGATGGGCGGCTGGCAGCACATCACCTGGCGTTACGACCCCATCATCCCCGGCGTCCACACCCTCACCCGCTATCGTGCCTTGGCCGCGCAGGCCGCCGACCTGGGCATCCGGCGCGGCGTCATCAACTTTGTCGCGCCCCCGGGGCGCTACACGCGCGTCGATCGCCGCGTGGGCGCTCTCCTGCCTGAGTGGACTCGCGGCATGCCGGGCTACGACGTGACTTGGAAGCGCGACGCGGCCGCACGGCTGCTCGCCGTCGCCAGTGAGCATGGGATCGCGTTGGCCTGTTGCGCAGAGAACGCCTGGCTCGGCGATCCCGCCTCGCCCGACGCGTTGCCCGGCCTCGGACGCGCTGCGTGCGGCGACTATGGCTGGTTCTGTGCGCTCTCAGGACGCACGCCCGCCGCAGCACCCCAACGCGGCAGTCGTCCCGGCTGCGGTTGCGCGCGCTACTTTGACGTCGGCCAGTACGGTTGCTGGGCGCGCTGCCACCGTTGCGCCTACTGTTACGCTGGCTGAACCGGACGAAGAGACGCCGCGCCGTCAACTGCACGGCAGTCAGCGAGTTGCCAGAGCCCCCAGCCTAACCTATAATGCCCTGCAGCCTTTTCCCCAAACGAGGAGATATCGACATGGTACGTCCTGTGCGCAAGTTCACGGTGGTGCCCTCCCTTCCACCCAAGCTGGCCCCCCTGCGCGAGCTGGCCTACAACCTCTGGTGGTCGTGGAATCTCGACGGCGCCGACCTCTTTCGCCGACTGGACGACACGCTGTGGCAGGAGACCGGGCACAACCCCGTTCTCATCCTGGGACGCGTTTCGCAGGCGCGCCTGGCCGAAGCCGCCAACGATGAAGGGCTGATCGCCCAACTCGCGCGCGTGTACCAGGCATTTACAAATTATGTCAATACCCGCGACACCTGGTACGCCAAGAACGCGGGCGCGTCTGATCTCACGGTGGCCTACTTTTCGGCCGAATTCGGCATCAGTGAGTGCCTGCCGATCTATTCGGGGGGCATGGGCGTCCTGTCCGGCGACCACCTGAAGTCAGCCAGCGACCTGGGCATCCCCCTGGTAGGCGTCGGCCTGCTCTATCAGGAAGGCTACTTTCGCCAGTACCTCAATGCCGATGGCTGGCAGCAGGAATCGTATCCCATCAACGACTTTCACACGCTGCCCCTGCAGCGCGTGATGGACGCCGAGGGGCAGCCCCTGCGCATCGTCGTCGACTATCCCGGGCGCCCGGTAACTGCGCAAGTCTGGCGCGTGCAGGTCGGCCGTGTGCCGCTCTACCTGCTGGATACCAACCTCCCTGAGAACCGGCCGGAAGACCGCGATATTACCGACCAGCTCTACGGCGGCGACCTGGACATGCGCATCCGTCAGGAGATCATGCTGGGCATCGGGGGCATCCGCGCGCTCAAAGCGATGGACATTTGCCCGACGGTCTGCCACATGAACGAGGGGCACTCGGCCTTTATGGGGCTGGAGCGCATTCGCATGGCCATGCAGGCACACCAACTGTCGTTCAGCGAGGCACTGCAGCTCACCATGGCGGGCAACGTCTTTACCACCCACACGCCCGTGCCCGCCGGCATCGACTTGTTCCCCGAACACCTGATGGACTATTACTTTACCGAGTATGCCCAGCTGCTGGGCCTCGATCGCCAGGGCTTTCTCGGCCTTGGCCGGCGCACCAACGCGCCCGCTGACGAGCCATTTTCCATGGCGATCCTCGCGCTGCGGCTCGCCGGGCACACCAACGGCGTCAGCAAGCTCCACGGCGAGGTCGCTCGCGCCATGTGGCGCGACCTCTGGCCGCAGACCCCGCTGAGTGAGATCCCGATCTCGTCGATTACGAACGGCATTCACTCGCGCTCCTGGATCTCGGGCGACATGTCCAGCCTTTACACGCGTTACCTGGGCCCGGGCTGGATCGAGCGGCCCGCGGACCAGGCCGTCTGGCAGCATGTGCACCAGATCCCCGACGAAGAGTTGTGGCGCACGCACGAACGTCGGCGTGAGCGCCTCGTCTCTGTGGCGCGGGTGCGGGCACGTCAGCAACTGGCGCGCCGCGGCTCGCCGCAGAAGGATATCCAGACTGCCGGCGAGATTCTCAATCCCGATATCCTGACCATCGGCTTTGCGCGCCGTTTCGCCACCTACAAGCGCGCCACGCTGCTCTTTTCTGACGTCGAGCGCCTGTCAGCAATCCTCAATCATCCCGAACGACCGGTGCAACTCATCTTTGCGGGCAAAGCGCACCCGCGCGACAACCCCGGCAAGGAGCTGATCCGGCAACTGGTGCACTATGCCCGCCGCGAAGACCTGCGCAAGCGCATTCTGTTCCTCGAGGACTATGACATGTCGCTGGCGCGCTATCTCGTGCAGGGCGTGGACGTGTGGCTGAACACCCCACGCCGCGGCAAAGAGGCCAGCGGCACCAGCGGGATGAAGGCCGCGCTCAACGGCGTCATCAACCTTTCCACGCTGGATGGCTGGTGGGTTGAAGGCTACAACACAGAGACCGGCTGGAGCATCGGACTCGGCGAGACCTACGACGACGAGGGCTATGGCGATCACGTGGAGGCCAGCGCGCTGTACGACCTGCTCGAGAAAGAGATTGTGCCGCTGTTCTATGACTATGGTGGCAATGGCATCCCGCGTGGCTGGATCGCCAAGATGAAACACACCATCTCGCAGAACGCGCCGGTGTTCAACACGCACCGCATGGTGCAGGAATATTTAACCGCCGGCTATCTGCCGGCCACGGCACGCTACCAGGCCCTGGCACAGGACGGGGCGAAGCGCGCCAAAGAACTGGCCCATTGGATGGACATGCTGCGCCAGAACTGGGGCGCGATCCGTATCGTCTCGCTCGAGTCCGACGACCGCGATGGACTCCCCGTCGAGATGCAGGTCACCGTCACAGCGCGCGTGCACCTCGGCGCCCTCAAACCCACCGACGTCCAGGCGCAGATCTATCATGGCCAGGTCGATGCCCAGGATCAGCTCGTCGACGCACAGATCGTGCAGATGAGCCTCGCCGAACACGAGGGCGATGGCATCTGCGTCTACCAGGGAACTTTTCACAGCGACACGACGGGCTTGCACGGCTATGCGCTGCGCATCCTGCCCTACCACCCAGACCTGGGCAACGTGCACGCCACCGGCCTGGTTCACTGGTCGAACTGAGGGCGTAGCGGTGCAGGCACAACGTCGCGTCTCGATTCTGCTCGCGCTGCTCCTGATTCTCCCGACGGCGCTGGGATGTCGCCCAGGCTGGGAGCTTGCCATCGTCCGGGAGGGCGACGCGTCGATCACGGTCAGCGCCGAGCAATGGCGCGACTGGGCACGCGACTACCCGCAAGAGACGCAGTCTGGCCAAGCGCTGGCGCTCGAGCGAGTGCTGTGGGAGGCCGGCGTGCCGGCTCTGGACGGCATCCGACTCGCGGAACAACAGTTCGGCTGGGTGGTCGCGCACGGCGATGCCTGGCTGCTGCGCGACGGCAAGGTGCGCGTCGGCGAACAGACCTTTGACGTGGACGAGATCGCGGTCATCCCACCGACCCTGACGGCCCAGGTACGCCTGATTGACCTCGCGCCCACTCTAGCGGGCGCACTGGGCGTGCGCTCGCCGGCCGCCACACGCGGGCGCGCCCTGGCCGCTCTGTCTGCTGAGCGGGTCATCGTGGTGGCCATCGACGGCCTCAGCTATATCGCCTACTCGGACGTACGCAGCCAGAATGTCACGGTCATTCTGGACACGCTCGGCGTCCCCAAGCTGACCCTCAGCAGTTACCCCAGCACGCCGGAGGCAGCCACGCAGGCCATCCTCACCGGCGCCTATTCCGCCGGCAAGGCCAACGACACGGTGCCCGAGACGCTGTTCGACGTGCTGGCCAGTGCGAACAGGTCGGGCGTGGCGATCGTGCCCGAGTCGCTGGACGCCGCGCTGGGGCAGGCGCGACAGATCGTCGTCACCCGTCAGGCCGACGACGAGGACCTGACCACCGCGACGATAGACACTGCCCTTGCCCTGCTTGACGAGCAGCCTCCCAACCTTCTGTGGCTGCACCTGGATGGCTTGAGCCGCGCAGCGGCCACCCACGGCCTTAGCACCGACGAGAGCACCGCGCGTCTGCACGCCATCGACGAGCAATTGCAGCGTGTGGTCACGCAGGCCCCCACCGGATCGCTGCTATTCGTGGTGGGCACCCACGGCATACATCCAACCGACGATGCGGCCACGCTGGCTGAGGGCGGCAGCCTGCTGGCCAGCGACATGCTGGTGCCGCTCTGGATGGTCGAGCTCTAGCCCGCGCGCGAGCACAACTGCCTACATAGAAAACTCTGCAAAGAAGCGAGGGGGCATGATCAAGCCACGCATCGTCCTGTTCGGCGCTTCGGGCACAATGGGGTTCGAGGCTTTCAAGGAGCTGTGGCGTCGGCGGCAGATGTACGACATCGTGGTGCTGCTGCGCCCCTCGCGCAAGAACCGTGCGCTGATGCGTCCCTACATCAAAGAGGCACACGTGCCGCGCGCCGGCGGCGATGGCGTCGCTGCGGGCGAGGGCCTGACGATTGTGTGGGGCGACGCCACCCGCTACGCCGACGTGGAGACGGCCATCAAGGGCGCCGATGGCGTGCTGGATGCCATGGCCTGCATCTCTCCACAGGCCGACTATCACCCCGAAACGGCCTGTGCCGTCAACACCGAGGCCATCGGACACATCGTGCGCGCCATCGAGGCGCAACCGGGCGGCGCCGAGCGCATCCACCTGATCTATACCGGCTCGGTAGCCGAGACCGGCGATCGCCTCGGGCCCATCCACTGGGGGCGCGTCGGCGATCCGCTCAAGCCCTCCGTGTTTGACTATTACGCCACCACCAAGATCGCCGGAGAGCGGATCGTGCTCGAGTCNNCGCTGCGCATGACCTACATCATGCCGACAACCTATCGCGCGCTGTTCGCCCTGCGCGACCCCATCCTGTTCCACATGCCGCTGGCCTCCTGTATGGAGGTCATCTCAGACCGCGACGCGGGCTATGGCCTGGTGAACTGCCTGCGCATCGTCGACCAGTCCGACTTTTGGCGGCGGGTCTACAACATGGGCGGCGGTCCGGCGATGCGCTGCACCGCCTACGAGTACCTCGACCAGTCCTTCAGGTTGATCGGGCTATCCGGCGTCCAGGCTTGCACCGAGCGCCGCTGGTTCGCGCTGCGCAACTTTCACATGCAGTACTTTGAGGACAGCCACCTGCTGAACGACTATTTACACGCCGGACGCGATACACTCGAGGATTACTGGCAGACCCTGGCCGCCGCCATGCCGTTCGCGATCAAGACGCTGGCGGCGCTCTGCCGAAAATCGCCAATGGTACGCAGGCTGGTAGAGCGCCAGACCTACCGCATGATGCAGCGCATGGTGACTGAGCATCGCAACGGCACCGTCCACTGGTACAAGCAGCGCAATGACAGACGCATCAGCGCCTTTTACGGCGACTATGCCGCTTACGAGGCCATTCCCCCGTGGGGCGTCGATATACCACAGGCTGAGCCTGCGCCCGACTGGCAATCGCTGAACCACGGCTATGACGAACTGAAGCCCACACTCGAACTCGCAGATCTGCGCGCGGCGGCCCTATTCCGCGGGGGCGCCTGCCTTTCTGATGCCTGGGACGGTGATCTGTTCAGCCCACTGGAGTGGCGGTGCGCCCGCGGCCACACCTTTACTGCACGCCCGAACACCGTGCTCAAGGCGGGGCATTGGTGTCCCGAGTGCGTGCCCCCTCCTTGGCGCTTTGACGAGGAGGCGCGCCTCAACCCCTTCTTTGCGCAGGTCTGGTATCCGAACCACAGTCCCGACGAAGACAACGTCTATCCGGAAGACTGCACGCACGACATTCTGAACGCGGACAGAGACTAAGGGGGCAGACAGATGATACTGGACAAGTTCTGCTTGAACGGCAAAGTGGCGTTGGTGACCGGCGCCAGTCGCGGGCTCGGTCAGGGCGTGGCCGTGGCGCTGGCCGAGGCCGGCGCCGACATCGCCACCGTCTCGCGCGGCTCCTGCGAGGAGACCGCCCGCCAGGTTCATGCCGTGGGGCGTCGCTCTTTGCACTTGCCGTGCGACCTCGCCGCGGCCTCCGTGGCGCAGCTGCAACAACTGGTGCGCGACACCGTTGAGGCACTCGGCGGCCTGGATGTGCTCGTGAACGCAGCCGGCATCAATGTGCGGCACCCCGCGCTCGAGTATCCGGAGGCCGACTGGGACCTGCTGATGCAGGTCAACCTGAAAGCGGCCATGTTCCTGGCGCAGGCCGCCGCGCGACACATGGTCAGCGTGGGGGGTGGCAAGATCATCAACATCGCCTCAGCGCTGTCGTTCCAGGGGGGCATCCTGTGCCCGCCCTATGCGGCCTCAAAGCATGGCATTCTGGGCATCACCCGCGCCCTGGCCAACGAGTGGGCCAGCAAGAACATCAACGTTAACGCCATCGCGCCCGGTTATATGCTGACCGATATGACAATGCCCCTGGCAAAAGACCCGGTGCGCGCCCCGGCCGTGATGGCGCGCATCCCGGCCGGACGCTGGGGCACGCCGGAGGACCTCAAAGGCGCGGCGGTCTTTTTGGCGTCGGACGCTTCGGCCTATTGCCACGCCACCGTGCTGGCGGTCGATGGCGCCTGGCTCAGCCGCTGACCCGATCACCTCTGCATACAAGGGGCGCGCATCCGTGCAGGATGCGCGCCCTTGCTGTGTCCGGTGGCAGTCGGGATGCCTGCTACGGCAGGCGCCTGCGCGCGATGCGCCCCGCCAGCAGGCGCATCAGCAGCACCAGCGCCGCCAGCAGCGTGCCGCCAATGAACGCGATCGTGTTCCAATGGTAGGTCGTTGCCTCATCGGACAGCACACGCGTCTGTCCCCAGGGGATCAGCCAGCTCGGGCCGACATCGCTGCCCCAGTGCACCACGCGCAGCACGCTGTAGGTGCTGGCCGGCAGTTGATCCCATATGAAGCGCTGGTCGCGCAGCGCGATCAGCGCCAGCCGGCGCTCCAGCTGCGCCTGCTCGCCCGAGGCCTCGGCCTGCTCCAGCTCAGCGAGTCGCCAGCGCACGTATTCCGCCTGGCTATCCCAGGCGGCCTGGAGCCCGGTACTGTCCACCTGCTCCACATAGACTGCACGGCTGCGCACCAGTTCTTGCTCGATGCCGTACTGGTCGAGGCTGCCCATCCAGGGCTGCGCCAGCAGCGCCGCTACCAGGTCCTCGGCCGGCGTGAAGACCGCCTCAACGGCCGCGCTGACGCGCCACAGTTCCTCCACCGAGTCGGCTTTCACGCTAAGCTCGAAAAGTGCAGTCTGGCCATGGCGCTCCACAACAGGCGCAAAGGGATAGTGCGACTGCAGCGTCAGCCCGAAAGCCAGCGCCTCAAGGCGCTCGACCGTGCGGTCGGCCGAGGGTGCGTACAGCTCGATGGCGTGGCGCACCGTGCGGCCCGCAGGCGTCTGTTCGATCTCGGTGCGCGCCGACACAAAGGGCGGCGCGTAGCGCAAGATGGCGTCCTCGGTTTCGGGCGCCAACCGACCGGCCAACTGCAGCAGCGCCTGCTCCACCCGGCCCTGCTCCGCCAGGTCCAGCGCCCACCGCAGGCTCAGGTCGTGCAACTGCGCCACGGTCTGTTCCTCAGCGCCGGGCACGCGCGCGGCACGATCGAGGTAGACGAGCGCCGTGGCCGGGTCTCCAGCACGGCTGGCGGCCGTGGCTGCGTCATAGAACAGCGTGCGCACTTTGTCGGCCAGCGCCTTGTCCGCTGGCCGCAGTTGCAGCAGGGCCTCGAGCTGCTCGCCGGCCAGCAGCATATAGTTCTGATACTGCTCGGCCCGCTCAGCCGCGCGCGCCTCGTAGAGGCCCGCCAGCGCCAAGCGCGCGGCCTGATCCTCCGGCTGCGCCGCAACCGCCGCCATCCAGGCCGCGAGGATCTCGTCGGCAGCGTCCGGCATGGCAATCCCCATCGACCTGCCAGCCTCGCCCAGCCCGGTGAGGTAGCGCGCCAGCGCAGCGGAGTCATCTCCGGAGCGCATGGCCTGCAACTGCTGCCAGGCAGCCGGCGCCACCATCTGCACCACGAGCGGTTGGGAGGCCGTCCAGAGCTCGCTGTCCCACACGAGTTGCAGCCGATCAAAGGCATAGTTGCCCGGCTGCACCGCCAGAAACGCGCTTTCGTCCATCGCCCTGGGCAGTGCCAGCGTCACCCGCAGTCCCCCGATCTCGCCCCAGGGCGCCAGCGCATCCAGCCCCAGCCGCCACGACAACAGTTGTGCGGCACCCACGGTCTGCCTGAAGCGCAGCGTCAGCGCACGGTGCTCGTCGCGGCCCAGCGTCACGTCCCAGAGCAGCGCATAGACGCCATCGCCCTCTCCGGCAGTCAGTGTTGCACCCTTCTGGTCCACCAGCGTCAACTGGCTGGACGCGGGATCGAGCGCGCTGCTGCCCTGCTGAGGCCCGGTCAGCCCAAGCCGCAGCGTCACGCCCTCGACGCGGTCGGCGTTGTGTACATAGTAGGTCTGCTCCACCTCGACCGCGCACTGGGCGCCGCTGCAGATCAGCTCCGCCCGCACCACCAGACTGCGCAACTCGGCAAAGGCGAGCACGCCAGCGGGCGTCAGCACGGGCGTGCTGGCGTCGCGCGGCGCCTGGGCGCCAACCGGCACCGCCAGCGTACAGAGCAGGCAGAGCAGCAGCGCGGGGGCGAGCGTTCGGTGCATGGGCTCCCCTGGGTCAGTCAGGATGGGGTCGAACAGAGCGATACTAGCGCGTCGCCGCCAACTCGTCAAGCAGCGCTGCGTTTCGCGCCGCAGCCAGGCCGTGTATATGGTGGCGCAGGCCATCGGCGGCGTGCTGGGATCTTGCCTCTCGGACCGCATCGACCTGCGCACCATCCTG
Source organism: Anaerolineales bacterium UBA6128 (assembly GCA_002423325.1). GTDB lineage: Bacteria > Chloroflexota > Anaerolineae > UBA1429 > UBA1429 > UBA6128. The sequence goes on from DIVQ01000034.1 coordinate 38,135, forward strand.
ACGGCCAGCATGGCGCTGGCCGCGACGCTGCGCTGGCTACCCATCGCGCTGCTGGGCTCGGCCGCGCTGGCCTGGCCCTCGCTCGCCAACCAGGAGAGTCTGACGCATCACGCCGAGGCGCGCCCGACCGGGTGAGATTTGCGCCACGGCTCGGGTTGTAGTAGAATGGCACCGCACTGAGGGATCGTCTAATGGCAAGACACCTGACTCTGGATCAGGCGATCGGGGTTCAAATCCCTGTCCCTCAGCCATAGTACTCGAACGCGACCAGCCGGGCGATACCGGGCTGGTCGTTTTGCGTCAGCTGACGCGTCACCCACGCACCCCCTGCCAGAAGGCAGCACAGCGGCAGCTCATCGCCGCCGCTGTGCTGTAACGTTCGCAGGCCTCGTCAGAGATCAGACCAGGTCGAATCGGTCCAGGTTCATCACCTTGTTCC
>DIVQ01000140.1 GCA_002423325.1 Anaerolineales bacterium UBA6128
TGCTCGAGGTCGTGCTCGAGAGTGGCGCGTCGACGTTGGCCGATATGGAGATTCTGTCGATCGGCGTGCGGCCGGAGACCGGTCTGGCCAAGGCCGCCGAGCTGACGCTGGGACCGCGCGGGCACATCGTGGTGGACGAGGTGATGCGCACGTCCGATCCCGACATCTATGCTGTGGGCGATGCCATTCAGGTATTCAATCCGATCACCGGACAACCGACGGCCGTGCCGTTGGCCGGTCCGGCCAACCGCCAGGCGCGCATCGCGGCTGAGCACATCACCGGACGCGCCAACCCTTACCGCGGCACGATCGGCGCCTCCATCGTCAAGGTGTTCGATCTGACCCTCGGACGGGTAGGCTGCTCGAGCGGCGAGTTGCACAGGGCGGGGGTGCCCTTTGCCGTGAGCATCACACACGGCCAGGACCACGCCGGCTATTACCCCGGCTCCACGCCACAGACGCTCAAGCTGCTCTACGCGACCGAGACAGGCAAGCTGCTGGGCGCCCAGGTTGTGGGCTATAGCGCGGTCGATCGCACGACGGACAGCCTGGCAGTCGCGATCACGGCTGGAATGACCGTCTACGACCTGGAGCACTTGGAACTGGTGTATGCCCCGCCGTACGGCAGCGCCAAGGACCTGGTGAACGTGGCCGGATTTGTGGCGGCCAATGCGCTGCGCGGCGACACCAGGCTGGTGCAGTGGGATCAGGTTGAGGCGCTGGCCAGGACGGGCGAGTACCGCATCCTGGATGTGGTCACCGACATCGAGTGGGAGTTGGGCAGCATCCCCGGGGCCGTACACATCCCCTACACCGAGCTGCGCGAGCGCATCGACGAACTGCCAAGGGACGTCAAGTGGATCGTGTACTGTCGCGTGGGGCGGCGCGGCTATGTGGTTGAGCGCGCCATGCGGCAGCGCGGCTATGACGTCTACAACCTGACGGGTGGCTATAACACCTGGAGCGTCGCCACCGAAGCGCAGACCAACTTTGCACCGTGGACGCCCGCTGAGGCGGTCGCCGCGGCGCCCAAGGAGACCGCCATGCCTGTCGAACCCAGCACGACCGTCGAGTTGAACGCCTGCGGGCTGCAGTGCCCCGGGCCCATCCTGGCTGTGTTCCACAAGATGAAGGAACTGAAGGAGGGCGAGGTGCTGAGCGTGCAGGCCACCGACCCCGGCTTTAAGCGCGACGTGGGCGCCTGGGCTGAGCGAACCGGCAACCGCCTGCTCGATGTGCAGCAGGAGGGCGCCAAGATCACGGCGCATCTGCAAAAGGGCAGCGGCCAGCCGGCGGCCTCGCAGACCAGCGGCTCTACGGCCAAGGCCATGGTCGTCTTTGACGGCGACCTTGACCACGCGATGGCGGCGTTCATCATCGCCAACGGGGCGGCGGCCATGGGACAGCAGGTCAGCGTATTCTTTACCTTCTGGGGCCTCAATATCCTGCGGCGTCACGACCCCAAGCCGGTCGCAAAGACCTTTATCGAGCGGATGTTCGGCTGGATGATGCCCAGGGGGGCGCGCGCGCTCAAGCTCTCCAAGCTCAATATGGGGGGGCTGGGCACCGCGATGATGAAGGGCGTGATGAAGAGCAAGAACATCGACTCGCTGGACACGCTCATTCGCACCGCGCAGGAGAACGGCGTGCGCCTGATCGCTTGCCAGATGACGATGGACATGATGGGCATCAAGGCCGAAGAGCTGATCGACGGCGTGGAGCTGGGCGGCGTGGCCACCTTCCTGAACGAGGTGGACAAGAGCAACGCGGCGCTTTTCATCTAGGCGCACAGCCGAATCGATACGCAAGCCCCCGAGGCGCTCAGGCGCTTCGGGGGCTTGTTTGTGTGGCGTCGTCCAGGCGGGCAAGCGCTGATCACCGATGGCACAGATGAACGCATGGCGCGCACGGGCCTGCAGGCCCATGCCGTGGCAGCACGTCGGCTGAAGCCGGTTCGGGCGGGGCTAGCCCGCGGCCGTCGCCATGCGCAACTGGCCGCCCTCGAGCGTCGCCGCCAGCGCAGCCACGGGGCGCTCGTATTCGCAGTCGTAGATGGCGTGTGCAAGCGCCTCGGGCGTGTCGCCGGTGAGTGCAATGGGCGTGGGCGCCGTGCGCTCATAGGTCGCGATCAGCAACGCCTCTCCGGCGGCGGGCTGTACCCGCTGAACCGTCAGGCGGTCGGCGGCGATGATGGCCAGCCAGGCCTCCTGGTTCGCTGCGTCGAGCGCGGCAACCACGCGCGGGGTGTTGAGCTGGTCATGCTCATAGTCCAGCGCGAGGAGCGGCAGCGCCAGAGCATCGCGCAGGCCGTAGCCGGCCTGTACCTTTTCGATCATCGGGTCTACCTGGCTGCCGTTTGCCACGATCAGGACGTCGCCCGCCGTTCGCAGGCAGTTGTATGCGATGTAGGGGTTGTCCGACGGGAGCGCGTCCGGCGTGGGCAGCACCATCGCGCGATCGGCGCCCAGCACGATGCGGCGGTTGGGGAACGAGCGCGATGACACGCGGTAGCCGGCGTACCAGGTTCCGGCCGCTGTGCGGCCCACAATCACGAATCGACCAATATACATACGGCCTCCGTTCCAAACGCTGCCCCGCCGCCGTACGCAAGCACGTGGCAGCGGCGCGGCAGTCAGCGTTCTATTGGCACCACCCGTGCTCGTAGCCCGTCTCATACATGGCCACGATATTCTCGGCGGGGCTGACGGCCTGGATGTTGTGGCAGGGCGCGATGATATAGCCGCCGCCGGCGCCCAGGATGCGCAGGTTGTCGAGCACCTCTTGGCGCACCTCGTCTACGCTGCCAAAGGCCAGCGTGTACTGGTTATCGACCCCGCCGTGAAAGACGATCTGCTCGCCAAAGTCGCGCTTGAGGCCCTCGCGCTCCATGCCCGTACAGCGCCACTGGATGGGGTTGAGCACGTCGATGCCCGCGGCGATCATGTCGGGAATAATGCGGCGCACGGCCCCATCGCTGTGATGAAACACATATGCCCCGGCGCTGTGCGCCAGATCGATCATGCGCTTCATGCGCGGCAACAGGAACTCGTGGATTTGCCTGGGTGAGAACATCAGCGATTCTTGGCTGCCCATGTCCTCGGCCACATAGCTGATCATCACCTTGCCCGGGATGGCGTCATAGATGCGCTCGGTGCCCTTGTAGGCCAGGTCAAACAGTTTGTCGAGGCAGTAGTGCACGATCTCGGGGTTGAGGGCCAGGTCCATAAAGGCCTGCTCCTGACCGCGCAGGCTCTTGTAGGTCAGGAAGGGCTCAGAGCCGCCGCCGCGGATGGGATAGTCCTCCAGGCCGACGATCTGGTTCGGAACGTCAGAGTAGTCCCACCAGTCGGGGTCTGGCCAGTGATAGTTGGCCGCGATCTCTTGGACCGAGTCGTATTGCGCCAGCGGATTGACGGCCACCTCGGAATAGGTGCCCACGCCATAGTCGGCGATGCGGTGCTGAATGCCGAACACGTCCTGTCCGTCGGGGAGGGCTGGGCCCACATAGCGACCACTTACCGTCACAACCCTGTCGATGTGCAGGCGCCGGTACATCTCGGCATCGTCGCTCACGCCGAGGTACGCCTTGAGCTTGTCGCGCGCTTCGGTCGTGGACCAATAATCCATCGGCACGCGGTCGGGTTTTTGACGGGTGAGCACGGCCAGCCAACGTTCGCGCGGTGTCATCGATTCCTTTGGCATGTGGCCTCCTGTTGAGCCATGGGTGGACGGCCGGAGTATAGCGCGCGGGGTTGAGGGCGTCAAGCCGCGTTGGCAGGCCCTGATTCTTGACAGAGACCCGGCACGGGTGTATCATTTTGGGCGTTGTTGTTACGTAGAGCAGGCCTCTCAATCCCCATGCGCCCGCACCGCTTTGCCCACCACGAGCAGAGGAGTTATGAAGCGCTTAGGCCACGACCTGCAGCTAGCCACCGAATTGGGCTTGAGCATGGGTCTGATGGCCGCAGGCTGGACGCTGCTAGGCCTGTGGCTGGGTATACGGCTGGATGACAGGCTCGGCACGCAACCGATTGCGACGTTGCTGCTGCTGCTGGCAGGGGTGGCGGCGGGCCAGTTGTCGATGTTGCGCGTGGTGGCGCGGGCGCGTCAGCGGCTGGGAACCGACGCCAAACATGTGATGAGCGCCAGCGATGCAGTTCGCGTGCTGCGCACGGCGATCGCGATCCTGCTGCTCCTGGTGGTGCCTGTCCCGTTGGGTCTGGTATTGGGCGTCTGGCTGGATGCGCGCCTGGGCACGCGGTTGGTCTTTACGTTACTGCTGTCGATGGGTTGTCTGGGAGCCGGACTGTACGGCGCGGTGCGTATCGCGCGTTCGCAGTCGCCCGGGAGCAGCGCCAACCAGGAACAGCCGGGCACCCATGCGGGTGCGGATGACGCTCGCTGAGCCGGGTGCGCACGCACTGTGGATGATCCGAAAACAAAGCTTTCGAGGCTGCGGTTGTTGAGGCAAGTGTCAGACAGATGAAGGCGAACAAGATCAAACGCGCTCCGCAGAGCGCAGATTCGCCCAAGCCGGGTGCCAAGCGCCTCCGGCGTTACGTGCTGTGGGGGGCCGTGAGCGTCCTGGTTCTGGCCGACCTCTTTGGGCCACTGCGCGTGCGTGAAGTTCGCGTAGAGTTGGCTGCCGAGGAGCTTTTTCGCATCGGCGGGCTGCGCGTGACCAACAGCCTGGTCTCGGCCTGGATCGTCATGGTGGTGCTGATTGTGCTGGCGCTGGTGGCACGGCGTCATCTGGTCGATACCCCCAAGCCTCGCTCGTTGCAGAACATCTTTGAGACCGCCTTTGAGATGCTCTCCAGTTTCATGCAGGGCTCCGTCGGAGAAAAGGCGCGCGCTTTCTTCCCGTTTGTGGCGACGCTGTTCATCTATATCCTGTTCCTGAACTGGTTCGGGCTGCTGCCGGGAGTGGGCAGTATCGGATTCTGGAGCAACGAGGGGGGCGAACGGGTATTCCGGCCCCTGCTGCGTGCCGCCACCAGCGATATGAGCACGACGCTGGCGCTGGCGATCTGCGCCGTAATAGGTATGCAGGCCTATGGGATACGTTTTCTGGGTGTCAGGGGCTATGGATCGCGTTTTCTGGCGATTGACAAGTTTGTCGAGTTCTTCCGAGCCTCGGCTCGCGGCCAAAGTGCCAGTGCCAGTCTGCTCTTGCGCGGGGTTTTAGATGTTTTTATAGGCGTTCTCGAGCTGTTTGAAGAGTTGACAAAAATATTCTCTTTTGCGTTTCGATTGTTCGGTAATGTGTTCGCGGGCGAGGTACTGTTGCTCGTATTGGCGTTCCTGGTGCCGTTTCTGGCGTCGTTGCCCTTTATGTTGCTCGAGATGTTCGTCGGTCTGATCCAGGCCTTTATCTTTGCCACGCTGACGACCGCGTTTCTGGGCAAGGCGACGACCGGTCATGCCCCGCAGGCTGCCTCGAATGCAGCGTCTCTCGCTTCGCTAGAGGGTGATCATCCCAATCAGTAGTCAACAAGGAGTCCTGCTATGGAAATCAGCCGGGATCTGGTGGCCGGTCTGACAATCGCGCTCGGGGGTTTTGGTCCCGCAATGGCTATTGGCAAGATGGCGGCCGCGGCGATGGAATCGTTGGGGCGTAACCCCGAGTCTGCGGCGAGTATCAGCTCGACACTCATTCTGGCGCTGGCGTTCTGCGAGGCCATCGCCATCTATGCACTGGTGGTGGCGCTGGCCGTCAAGTTCGTCGGTTAGCGTTGCTCCTGAGCACAGGAGCGAAGGAGAACGGAACTTGGGGGAACTGGGGATCGACCTCGGACTGCTGGTGTCCCAGGCCGTAAACTTTGGGCTCTTGTTGCTGGTGCTATACGCGGTGCTTTTCCGCCCTCTCACCAAGCGACTTGACGAACGCGCTGCGCGCGTCAAGAAGAGCTTGGAGGAGGCCGAAGCGGCCAAACAGGCGCTGGCCGATGCCGAGCGCAGCAAGGCCGAGATCTTGGAGGACGCACGACGCGAGGCGCGCGAGATTGTCGAGCGCGCTACACGCAGCGCCGAGCAGCAACAGCAGGAGATTGTGTCGCAGGCGCGGCAGGATGCGCATGACCTTGTCGTGCGTTCCCATGAGCAGGCGGATCGGGAGATGCAGGAACGCAGGGTTACGCTGCAACAGCAGGTGGTAGACCTGGCGATCGCTTCGGCTTCGCGTCTGCTCGAGGAGAACCTCGACGATGCCAAGCAGCACGCGCTGGTAGCCAAGTTCATTACCGAAGTGGGTGGGATCAAGTAGCATGCAGTGGTGTGCGAGTCTGCACGGCGCAGAGCAGGGGCAAGTCTTGGAAGGTGGTTCATCGTGACACTCTCGGCTGAGCGTACAGCCCACTCCACGGCAAGCGCAGGGATCAACGGCGCTGCGCCAGCGGCCCGCGCGCACGTGCGCGTGGCCGTGGCCCTGCGTGAAGACGAGACGGAGGCGCTGCGCGTGGCACTCGAGCATGTGTTCCATCGTCCGCTGGCGCTCGAGATCGAGACGACTCCCGACATCCTGGGGGGCGTCTGGGTGCGCGTGGGGGATACCGTCATCGACGGCAGCCTGCGCGGCAAGCTCGAAACGTTGCGGCATCATCTGCGATCGCAGTGCGACAGCCTGCTGACCGCTGGCAAATGGTCTGGAGCGAGGACCCGGGAGTCATGAGCGAACGCACCAGGCCCGAGGAGCCCGAAGCGATCTCTGAGACGCTGTGCACGCAGATCAGCGACTATCAGTTCAGTTTGCGTGCGGTCGCGCTGGGCACCGTGATGGATGTGGGCGACGGCATCGCGCACATCTCGGGGCTGTATGACGTCATGGTGGGCGAGATGCTGCAGTTCGCCGACGACACGCTGGGTATGGCGCTCAACCTGGAGACTGGCGGCGTTGGCGCCATCATCCTGGGCGACGCCCACGCTATCGTCGAGGGCTCAAGCGTGCGGGCGCTCGGTCGATTGGTGTCGGTGCCGGTGGGCCGGGACCTGTTGGGGCGCGTGGTGGATCCTTTGGGGCGCCCACTGGACGGCAAGGAACCGGTGCACACCGGACGCGAACGCCCGGTCGAGTGGCCCGCCGCGCGCATTATCGACCGTTCACCGGTGAACGAGCCGTTGCAGACAGGCATCAAGGCCATCGATGCGTTGGTGCCCATCGGTCGTGGGCAGCGCGAGCTGATCATTGGCGACCGCCAGACCGGCAAGACGACGATTGCCATCGACGCGATCCTGAATCAGCACCGCGACGACGTGCTGTGCATCTATGTCGCGATTGGGCAGCGATTGGCGACGATTGCCCAAGTCGTCCACACGCTCGACCGCGCCGGCGCTCTTGAGCACACCATCGTGGTCTCTGCTGAGGCCAGCGCGCCCGCAGCGTTGCAGTATCTGGCCCCCTACGCTGGCTGCGCCATGGGCGAAGAGTTCATGTATGACGGCCGCGATGTGCTGATCGTCTATGACGACCTGACCAAGCACGCGTGGGCCTACCGCCAGATCTCGCTGCTGCTGCGGCGGCCGCCCGGCCGCGAAGCGTACCCGGGTGACGTCTTCTACCTGCACTCGCGGTTGCTGGAGCGAGCCGGCCATCTGGATGCCGAGCATGGCGGCGGCTCGATGACGGCGCTGCCGATCGTCGAGACGCAGCTCGGCGACCTGGCTGCCTACGTGCCTACCAACATTATCTCGATCACCGACGGCCAGATCTTTCTCGAGGACGAGCTTTTCCACTCGGGCATGCGTCCGGCTATAAACGCGGGGCTGTCGGTCTCGCGCGTGGGCGGCGCCGCTCAGGTGCCCGCCATGAAGAGCGTGGCCGGGCAGTTGCGGCTGGAGCTAGCGCAGTACCGCGAGATGGCCGTATTTGCCCAGTTCGGCACCGAGATTGACGCGTCTACGCAAATGGCGCTGGAGCGCGGGTCGCGCCTGCGTGAGGTGCTCAAACAGGGCCCGCACGAGCCGGTGGCCTTGGAGGACCAGGTGGCGCTCTATTATGCGGTGACCCGCGGGCACATGGACGACGTGCCCTTGGCCCACGTGCACGTGTTCGAGCAGCAGTTCCTGGCGTTCCTGCGTCAGAAGCGGCAGAGCCTGCGCAACGCCATCACCATTCAGCGCGAACTGTCCACCGACATCGAGCGCATGTTGGTGGACGCGATCAACGAGTTCAAGCAGCACGAGATGCTGCTGGGCGAGTAAAAGATGCCCACGCTGCGCGACATCAAAAGCCACATCGGCAGTGTGCGCAACATCGCCAAGGTCACGCGGGCCATGGAGATGGTGTCGGCGGCCCGTAACCACCGACTGGTGTCGCGCGTAGAAAGCACACGCGTCTTTGCGGACAAATCCTGGGAGGTGCTCAACCACCTGGCGGCGGCGGCCGAATCAGGCGTCCGTGACAACCCGCTGTTCTGTGGCTATTCGGCGGTCAACCGTATCGGCATGCTGCTCATCACGAGTGACCGTGGTATGGTGGGCGCCTATGATGCCAGCGTGCTGTCCACGGCGACGGGCTACATCGAAGCGCACGCACAGCGCGTGCAGGTGATCACCGTCGGCAAGGTGGGGCGCACGGCGATGTTGCGCCGGGGGGTCCCCATCCACGCCGAGTTCACCAGCTTGGGCGAGAATATCGACATCGGCGACCTGACGCCCGTGGCGCGGGTTATCCAGGAGGGTTTTGACGATCACAGCTTTGACGAGGTTGTGATCGCCTACACGCAGTTTCGCGCCGGTGCGCGGCTCAAACCGGCGATCAAGCAACTGCTGCCAGTTTGCCCTGAGAGTGAGCCCGATACGCGGGCCTATCTTTACGAGCCCAGCCCCAGTGAGCTGCTGATGGCGCTTCTCCCCCGGTTGATCCGTTTCCAGATCTACCAGGCGTTTCTCGAATCACAGGCCGCGGAGAACACCTCGCGGATGGTGGCGATGCACGCCGCCACGCAGAACGCCAGCGACATCATTGACGGCCTTTCGATCAGCTATAACAAGGCGCGCCAACAGGCGATTACGTCGGAAATGCTGGACATTCTGGGCGGGGCCAGCGCAATAGGCGCACGACAGGAATAGCAGAATGGTAGAGCGAGCAAGCGGCACAGTGGTGCAGGTGATCGGGCCCGTGGTGGACATTGCGTTCCCCGCGGAGCATGTGCCGCCAGTGTACAATGCCATAGACGTTCACATCCCCGGCCAAGCTCCGCTGGTGGTAGAGGTGCAGCAGCAGCTGCGTAACCACTGGGCGCGCTGCGTGGCCATGGGTCCCACCGAAGGTCTGCGTCGTGGCCTGAAGGCCATTGACCGCGGCGAGCCTATTACTGTGCCGGTGGGTCCGGCCACCCTGGGGCGGATGGTGAACGCGCTGGGCGAACCCATCGACGACCTCGGACCGGTCTCGCAGGATCGCATGTTGCCGATTCATCGCTCTCCGCCCAGCTTTGTGGAGCAGTCCACCGAGATTGAGGTGTTCGAGACCGGCCTGAAGGCCATTGATCTGCTCACGCCGTTTCCCAGAGGCGGCAAGATCGGCATCTTTGGCGGCGCCGGCGTGGGCAAGACCGTCATCATCTATGAGCTGATCCGCAATATCGCCTATGAGCATGGCGGCTATTCGGTGTTCTGTGGCGTGGGCGAGCGCAGCCGCGAAGGCAACGATCTGTGGCGCGAGACCCAGGAAGCGGGCGTGCTGGACAAGACCGCACTGGTGCTGGGCCAGATGAACGAGCCCCCGGGCGTGCGCGCGCGCGTTGCGATGACGGCACTGTCGATGGCCGAAAGTTTTCGCGATGACGGCAATGACGTGCTGCTGTTCATCGACAAC
>DIVQ01000190.1 GCA_002423325.1 Anaerolineales bacterium UBA6128
GCTCCCTGTTCGCGCTCCAACGCGAGCAGATCAGTGCAGCGCCCCAGACGTCGCCCGGTCATATCCCAGACGGCCTTGTCCAACACCTGGCTCAGATAGACTGTCATCGCGAACCTCCTTGCCTGCGCTCGCTTTGCAGGCAGACAGCTACTCTAGTTAAAACAAACAGGCACAGCGACAAGCTGTGCCTGCTATGCGCCTACAGAGCCAGAGCGCATCAGCTCAGCTTATCGTTCATGGTACACCAGGTTGTTGGTGACTCAAGGGCTCTTCCGAATCTATGTCCGGAAGACCGGCACTCGTAACCACTTCCAACTGCTTTCCCTGACCTTTTCGCGTGCATCTTGCCGGAACGATCCGACAGATAGTTTACTCCACTCGCCCGCGGTGTCAACTGGAACGCCGTGCGTCCTGCGCCAACACCTCCGTATAGACCCGGCTTACTGACGTGACCATCTGATCGAGGCCAAACGCCGATGCGCGCAGGCTGGCATTGGCCGCCATTCGGTGGCGCAACGCCTCGTCGCACAGCAGTGTGTTGATCGCAAGCGCGAGCGCGTTCGCGTCCTGCGGCGGCACCACCAGCCCGGTTTCGCCGTGGCGGATGATGTAGCTTGTCCCCGTACCCAGCTCGGTGGTCACCGCAGGCAGCCCAGCGCTCACTGCCTCCACCAACACCAGGCCGTACGCTTCGCTGCGCTCGCTGGCGGGCAACACGAACAGGTCCGCGGCCTGGTAGTAGGCGGGCAACGCCTCGTCGGGCACTGCGCCCACAAAGATCACGCGGCCATCAAGGCCCAACGCCCGCGTCCGGGCGCGCCACTCGGCCCCCATCGGGCCCTCGCCTACCACCAGCAGCGTGCCTCGAACGGACTTCATGGCGTCGAGCAGGTAGCCAAGGCCTTTGTAGTAGCGCAGCACGCCGGTGAACAGCACGAGCGGCCCGAGGCCATAGCGCTCCCGGATCGCACGCACACGCTGGTCATCCGCCTGCCGGAATCGCGTCTGGTCAATGCCCAGCGGCACGACCGTGCACTTGTCCCGATACGGCTGCAGCGTGGCAGAGCTTGCCAGATAGTTCGGCGAGCTGACCAGAATGCGGTCGACACCCGCCAGTACGCGCCGCATCAGTGGGCGGTACAGGCGCAACAACCTTCGTTGCCGCACCACGTCGCTCTGATAGGAGAGTACGCAGCGCCGTCCGCGCCCGAACAGCCATTGGGCGATCTCGCCCACCGGATACGGAAACTGCAGATGCGTGATGTCGGGCCGCTCACGCGCCAGCAGTAGCGGCAGGCTGAGGCTCAACGGCGTCGAGGCGGGTGCAGCCAGCCGCCCCGCGCGGATCACGCGCACGCCGTTCACGACCTCCTGTCGCGATGCCAAAGCGGCATGGNNCTCCGCCAGGCTGCGAACGTGGTTCTCGATGCCGCCCACCACCGGGTGATAGGCCTTGTAGACGTGCAGAATCCTCATTCCGGGCCCCCGCCCGCCGTGTGCACTCCGCGGTGGACCTCGTACGTCGCGGCAGCCGTGCGCGCCCAACTGAAGCCCTGCGCGCGCGCCCGACCCCTTGCCACCAACTCGCGGCGGAGATCGCAATCGGACAGCATGCGCACCAACGCGGCGCGCACGCTGCTCGCGCTTCGAGCATCAAAGCTGAGCGCCGCATCGCCCGCCACCTCCGGCAGGGCGGAGCAATTGCTGGTCAGCACAGGCGTCTCACAGGCCATTGCCTCGAGCACAGGCAGCCCAAAGCCCTCGTACAGCGAGGGCACAACGACACACGTGGCCCCCGTGTAGAGCGGTGCCATATTCGCCTCGGCCACCGGACCCATCCAACGCAGTCCCTCCGATGCATGCTCGGCCACAAACCGTACCTCCGCCTCGCGGCGCGGGTCCTGCTGTCCCACCCACAGCAGCGTGTGGCCACGACGTTCGCCTGCCGACAGCGCAACCCAGGCGCCCAACAACGCGAGCAAGTTCTTGTGGGGCTTGTTCGTCCCCACGTACAGAACATACGGCCTCGACACCCCCAGACGCGCCAGCACGGCGTGGACGTCCCCGTCTGTCGCGGGCCGAAATGCGGGGTCGGCGGCCAATGGAATCACCGCCACATCGCGATGGTACCCGCACAGCGTGGTCAGGTCGCGCCGCGTCGCCTCGGAATCCACTACCACCGCCGCGGCCTGCGCCAAGGCCAGCCGCACCAGCAGTCGGTACCCGACGCGGGCAGATCCGCCCCGCAGCGCCTGAGGGTAAGCGAGCGGGATCAGGTCGTGCAACGTGACCACCACCGGGCAGGGCATGAAGAGAGGCAAGCTGTAGGTAGGCGCGTGAAACAGATCCAGTGCGTGGCTGCGCGCCAGGCGCGCCACCGCGCGGTGCTGGCGCACATCCAGGGCGCCACGCGCGACCGGCACCGTGTGCACATTCCCGTGGCGGGCGAGCGACCCGATGTCGTAGCGAGCATTCGCAAGATCGGGATGCACGAACACGTACAGTTCATCCCGATCCGCCAACGGTATGAGCGCGCGGATCAGGTTCCAGGTGTAGCGCCCAATGCCAGGGTAGTGGTCAGCGATGTAACGCCCATCAATGCCGATGTGCATCGCAAGAGCCTCCCCGAGCCTCCTCGGTCGCCGCAATCATCTGCTCCAGCCGACGCGCATGCTGCTGTGCGCCATAGTTCTGCTCTGCGCGCCGCCGACCGGCCTCACCCAACGTGTGTGCGCGCGCGGGGTCTCGCAGGAGGGCGAGCACAGCCTCCGCCAGTGCGTACACATCACCTGGCAAGCATAGAAGGCCCGTCCGGCCGTCCAGGACGATCTCGCTCACGCCCCCCGCTGCATAGGCCACGATCGGCAGACCCGCTGCCATCCCCTCGATGAGCACACGACCAAACGGCTCCGGCTGCATCGAGCAGTGCACCAGCACATCCATGGCCGAGAGCACATCAGACACGTCGCTGCGATGCCCGGCAAGAACCAGCACATCCTCCAGGCCAAGCTCGCCGACGAGTCTGCGCAGTTCGCTCTCATACGCATCGCCTCCAAAGATCGCCCCGCCCACAACCAGGTAGCGCGCCTCCGAACAGCCGTCCCGGACCAGGGCCATCGCTCGCACAAAGTCGTCCTGGCCCTTCCAGCGCTCCAGCCGGCCCACCATCCCTACTATCGGTGTGCCGACGCCATAGTTCAGCGCACGACGAGCCTCGCTGCGCGCCGACTCTGAGGGCCGAAACGCGCTCAAGTCGACGCCATTGGGCAACACCGCGACCGCAGCCGAGCTGCGGATCGGCGTCGCCGCTGCCTCCGAGACGGCCACGATGCGCGTCGCATGCCGCGCCATCCAGCGAATGTAGCGCTCGCTCGAATGAATGTCGCGCACATGCCACAAGAGCGGTCTGCGCGTCAGACGCGACGCCACCGCCGCGTAGAACGAGGCCCGCATGTTATTGCACTGCAGCACGTCGATCCCTTCGCGTCGGATCAACCGCACAAGTCCCCTCACGCCAGTCAACAGCCGCCAAGGCGCCAGCAATGACCGGCGCAAGCGCCGCATCACCACCCATTCGACCTGCACGCCATTCTCAGAAGCCAGCCTGCCAAGTGTCCCCACATTACAGGCCAACACCGGTCGGAACCGCATGCGGTCCAGATGCTGCAGCAGTAACAGCAGGCTGTGTTCGGCCCCGCCCATGGCCTCAGCCGAATCGATGAACAGCACGTTGATCACGCCACACCCCGCAGGATGTCATACAGCTGGGAAGCGATGCGCTCGTTCGTATAGTAGCGCGCAACGCGCGCGCGTCCGCGCGCAACCAACGCGCACCGCAAACCGCCATCGGCCAAGAGTTGCTCCACGCAGCGCTTGAGCGCCTCGGCATCGCCTGCGCGAAACACGAGTCCTGCATCGCCGACCACCTCGGGGATCGCCCCTGCATTGGACCCGATCACGGGCACCCCACAAGCCATCGCCTCGATCAACACGTGGCCGAACTGCTCCTTCCACAGCGGCGTGCTTTCAGACGGCAGGACAAGCATATCGAGTGCCTGCAGGTAGCCCGGCACCTGAGCATGCGGCACTGCACCCACCAAGCGAACAGCATCCGGCGCCCCCAGATCCCGCGCCCAATGCTGCAGTTCCGCCAGCAGCGGCCCGGCGCCCACCAGCAGCAAGCGATAGCGACCCGCGCGCAGGCCCGGCTCCAGCGCACGACCCAACGTCCGCAGGCCCTTCTCCGGCACTAGCCGGCCCACATATCCGATGATCGGCAGATCACCAGCCAGACCGCGCGACGCCCGCGCCAGGACGCGATCCCCGGGAGCATAGACCTCTGTTTCCACACCCAGTTGCGGCACAACATGCACCGGGCCAAGGAACCCCCGCGCTCGCACCAGATCGGCGCCCTCGTGGTTTCCCCAGATCGCGGCGTCCACCCACGCAAGCGCGCGCCTCGCGCGCCTCGCGCGCACCCTGTGCAGCCAGCGACGCGGAAGATTGCCCGCCATCCCGTCGCTCGGCGGGAGCATGTTCTCCCAGCCGAACATCACGAGGCGGTAGCCGTAGCGCGCCTTCAGGCGCGCGAACTGTGCCAGCACGCAACTGTCCACTTCGGCTTCCACGTAGACGACGTGCGGACGCAGTCTATCCAGCAGCGCGGGCACCACCCCCGGCAGATAGCGGTACTCGCGTACGCGCCCTGCGCAGGCAACACGTCTGCGCAGGAGCACATAGGAAGGCACGAGCGCAGACGGCTCCATCTCCTTGGCAGACGCGCTCGCTTCGCGCTCGGCCCCCAGCATGCCCCGCCAGCGTGTGGGCACCAGCACCCGCAGGTCTATATCCGCGTGATCGCCCAAATGCTGCAGCTTGGCACGTTGCCAGGGCACAACATAGGTGTGCGCGACACACAACACACGCAGCGGTCGCATCAGCCGCCTCCCGAATGACGCAAGGCACGCAGTCCCCAGCTCAGCGCCAGTCGGGCCTCGCGCCGCTCGATCAGCAACAGCGTGCCCAGGTACCCCATGCTCGCCACCGCCCCCAGGCTTAGCAGGCGCAGCACGTCCGACATGGGGCCGAGAGCAGACCGCATCGCCCAGAAGAGGCCGGCGCCCACGCCCAACCCAAGCAGCGGTACCCAAAGCAGCTTACGCAGTGAAAAGTCCGCGTGGCGACGCGCGATTCGCGCGAGAACCACGAGCCCGGCAAGTACCATCAGGTCAGCAGCCAGCGCCGCCCCCAGGATGCCAAACAGGTGCACGGCGACGATCACCGCAGGCACAAACAGCGCCAGCTGAGCCAGACGCACGCGCAGCACCGCAGTCGAGTCGCCAGTGGCCACCAACAGATTGATCGCCACCGCCACCAGCGGCAACGACATGCTGAACAGCGCCAACGCGCGAAACGCCGGCACCGCCNNAGCCACTTGTCGCCAATAAGCACGCTGATGAACTCGGGCGCCAACAAGGCCAACACGCCGCCCGCCCACATTCCCATACGCACGAGATAGGCGCTGCTGCGATAGAACGTCTGCGAAAGCCGCAACCGGTCTTCCTGCACCCGCGCCATCGTCGCCAGTATCACCTGCTGGATGGGATCGGATACCACCCGCCGCGGGTACTCACTCAGGCTGTAGGCCAGTGCATAGTACCCCAGTTGCGCATCGCCCAGACGCGTGCCCACCCAAAAGTCATCCAACTGCATCAGCAGGAACGCGACCAACTGCGACGCAAACAGAGGGGCCCCGTATGAAAGATACCCTTTGACCAGAGCCCGGTCCCACACCCACCGCAGCCTGATCGGGTGCACCACCCACACCGCCACGGTCAGGATCGTAGCTTCGAGCAGCACTTCTGCCACCAGCGCCCAGACGCCAGCGCCCAGCCGCGCCAGCGCCAGCACGCCCGCAGTCTTGACGAACGCCTTGAGCAGGTCGATGCGCGCGACCCTGTCAAAGCCAAGCGCTTTGCGCAGCATGATCAGCGGGGTGCCGCCGAGGCACGTTACCAGGTGCGCCGCCGACAGCGCGAGGATCACGGGCACGAGCAGGTCGCGGTCGGGGTAGAAGCGCCGCCAAACAGGCGTCAAGCAAAGGCTCACCAGCATCATCGCACCGCCTGATGCGACCTGCAGCCAGTAATGCGTAGCAACCTTGTCGTCCGACGGGGCGTTGTCGCGCACCAACTCGTGGTCATATCCCAGATCGCGCAGCCGGTTGAGCAGGTCCACAAAGAAGAGCGCCAGCGCCATCAGGCCGAACTGCTCGGGAGCCAGCCAGCGCGCCAGCAGAATGGCGCGCACAAAGCCCAGGCTCAGCGTAACGGCGGATGTGCCCACGCTGAAAAGCGACCCGCGCAGCGACTGCCGGGCAAGTGCTTCCGCCTCAGATGGCGAGAGGCCCCGAGTGGCGATGCCGCACCCCCTCAAATCGCGTGGCCGCTCAGCAAACGCTCGTACAGACTGACCAATCCCTGACCATAGTGCTCCCACGTGTAGCCCTCAGCGCGTGCGCGAGCGGCGCGCCCCATGCGCATACGCAGTGCGGTATCGTCGCGCAGACGCTGCAAAGCCAGCGCCAGAGCCGCGGCATCGCATTCGGGCACCAGCAGCGCCTCCTGCCCATCGCGTGCAGGCCCGGCCGCCTCTGAAGTGGTCACACTCGGCAGACCGCAAGCCATGGCCTCATAGGTCACCAGCGGCCCGCCCTCCGAGAGACTGGGCAGGCAGAAGAGGTCCGCAGCGCGATACAGCATCTCTGGCTGGCGCTCGTATCCGAGCAAGCGGACCCCGGGCTGGTCGAGCAGCCGACCCAACGCCGGCCGCATTTCGGGCGACTGGTTGCCAGCCAGCCAGAGCTCCGCATCGCGCCAGCCAAGGTGCTGCCAAGCCTCGAGCAGGTAGCCTACACCCTTACCCAGCCCTACCTGGCCGACAAACAGCACACGGAAAGGGTGCGCAATGCCGTTCACCGCAGGGGCAAAGCGCTGCGTGTCCACCCCGTAGGGCACGAGCGCCAGACGTTCGGCTGGATAGCCCCGCGCCAGATAGCTTGCGCGCGCGCTTTCCGAGCCCACCAGCAGCTCATCGCAGCGCTCAGTTTCGTGCAACTCGCGCTGAATGCGCGCGCGATCGACGCGCCGGTCGACCCCACGCCGCGCAAACTCGCCATCCAAGGCCTGTGCATAGGCTTCAGGGTGCGCCATGCCGCGGTCCAGCAGGACCACAGCGCCTTGGGCGTGAGCGCGCTGCATGCTGGCCAGCGCATACAGCGAGTGCCCATGGAACAGCGCGCACTCGCCAGCCTGCGTCGCCACCCACCGATCAAACAGCCCATCGTGCGCGGCGTTCGCGCGCGCGCTGTGCGCGCGCGCGATCAGAAAGCGCAGTGCCCTGCCCGCCAGCCCCATCGTGTGCATCGCACGCCCAAACGCGTCGCTGGCGCTCGAACTCGCATAGATCCGCTGTGCGTAGCCCGCCGCCGTCAGCGCACGCAGCGCATGGTAGAGCCGCTCGCCTCCCCCGCCGCCGCCCACGCGCATGCCGACCGAGTAGATTGTCCTCATGGCATCATCGGCGTCGTACTGGCCAGCCCAGTCGCGAGATCCACACGGCCAGCATGGCCGTGGCAAGCCACGCCGCCAGCTGCCAACACTCGCCCTGTGACCAGGACCAGTAGCTGCCTTTGGCCCTTTGGGCCGCGATGCCCTGCACGACCAGGGCAAGCGCCTGCACAAACAACGACAGCCTCAGCGCCCCGACAAGCACTCGCTCCCAGCCCGCTGTAGGCTGTGTGTCGTGGCGAGCCGCCAAGGGCGCCCACACAGCCCCAACCAGCATCACCGCCAGACCCAACCAGCCCAGCACAAGGGCCGTGAGGCTCATAGCGTCTCGCCTCCTCGCTGCCCGAGCGCACTCTGCAACCTGGCCACCCATGGCGCATTTGCATCACGGGCCGGCACCTCGATGCAGCACCGGCAGCCCGACGCGCCCGGACACACCACTGCCCAGGCTCTGCGCTCGGGCCACAGCAACCCAGCCAGCAGACCCAAGAGTACCAGGCCCGCACCAAACAACGCCACAAGCCGCTCAGGCTCGCGCTCCGCCCGCAGCACGACGTAGCGCTCAAATGCTACCACGACCTGCGTCGCATCGGCCTCCACAGGCCCGGGAACGGACAGCACCGCGTCGCTTTCGAGCAGCTCGTCCAACAGAAGTTCCCCGTCAGACCAGCGAACCGCCTGCACCTGCAGCGCTGTCTTGAGCGGCTCGGTGGTGGTCTCAGCCCCGAGGCGTCGGCTAAAGTGCACAACGTTGACTACCAGATCAGCCGCCGGCACCAGATACTGTTGCTCCTGTTGACTTCCGCGCAATGCACGCCGCACCACTGGTGCGGGTCGCAGTTGCGCCAGCGGGTCCGTTATGTCGAGACACTGCCCCCGCGAGTCACGCACCTGTAACCGCAGAGACGGTCCCTCCTCGATCTGGTAAAGGGACAACCCGTCACTGCGCGTCCCGTTGGTCTGGTCGAGTGTGACCGCTTTCGACACGCCTTCGCCTGTCAGCGCCAGTACGCTCTCGACCTGATAGCTGCGTTTCTCGCCCCCTGGGATCAACCTGATCTCGTCGAGTCGCGCCGTCAGTCCCGTATTGGGCGCCAGCGCCTGAGGCTCCCCCAGCAGCAGCGTGATGTCCGCGCTACGCCATCCCCAGCGCGACGCTATCAGGCTCGCGGCGAGCAGCACGAGCACTCCGGCGTACGCCAACGCCGTAGCCCAACCGCGCACACCCCTCCGCCGCATGGCCGCAACCTGGCAGCCGTCCACACAAGTTGGTTCAGGGCGCTGCAGCCCTGCTCCGCTCAACGCCTCGCCCACCCGCATCCACACCTCGGATGCCTCGTCCTGTAGGCCGAAGGTCCACGCGTAGACCTGTTTCGGGGAGGAAGAACGGTCCCGTGTCACCAGGGCAAGCAGGCCGACCACGCATAATGCCGCGATCCAGGCCAGCAGCAGACGAAAGAGCAAGCTCTGGTAGAGATGCATCACTCCAGAGGCCTGCACCACATTGGCAAGCGTCGGCGAGCGCGCGCGTAAGGCAGCCAGCCAGCCAACTTGTTGCGCAAGCGCAACGTCGCTGAGGTCTCCCTCTTGTGGCACCAGAACGCCCGCGAGCACAAAGAGCAGCAGCACGCCCAACGTCGCCATCAGCGTGCCAGGTGACGTCATCAGCCGCCAGGCGGCGCGCAGCGCTTCATCAAGCCGCGAGATCGGCGGTCTGCTGAACCTGCTATGCATTTCCTCGCTGCTGACCCCGTCTGCCACTGCTTCCTCACATGAAAAGCGGTCCGTCCGACTGATTATACGGACGGACCGGGGCAGCGTCAACGCCACGTGCGGGATAATGTCTCAGTTAGTGGTGTAAAAAGGTTTGACCGAAATGGTCATCGCGTGCCATATCCTTGCAGTGCGACCAACACCTCAAGGAGGACACGCGATGACCGACCCTACTATGGCTCTTTTGGATCTCTTGCGCAAGTTCGGGCTGCAGCTCGACGACGACTTTATCCGTGAAGGGGTCCGAGTGCTGATTCAGACCCTGATCGAGGCCGAGGTCACCAGGCGCATAGGTGCGGAGCGCTACGAGCGCTCTGTCGAGCGCGTGACCCAGCGCAACGGCTATCGTGAGCGAGTCTATGGGACGCGTGTGGGCGAGTTGACGCTGGCGGTGCAAGTTGCGCGAGGGTAGCTACCTGCGCTCGTTCCTGGAGCCACGCCGCAAGTCCGAAAAGGCGCTCCTGGCGGTGGTGCAGAGCGCCTACGTAGAGGGCGTCAGCACGCGTAAGGAGGACACATTGCTCGAGTCGCTGGGTCTGACGGGCATCGACAAGAGCGAGGTCAGTGCGGCAGCACTCTGCCGACGCATCTGCAAGGCGCTGGACGAACCGGTAGCCGCCTTTCGCTGCCGGTCGCTGACAGGGGAGTATCCCTAAGTGTGGTTGGATGCCACCTACCTGAAGGTGCGGCAGAACCACCACATCGTCAGCATGGCCGCGGTGGTGGCCATCGGAGTGCGCGAGACCGGCGAACGGGAGGTACTGGGCTTTGCGGTGGGTGCTAGTGAAGAGCAGGCCTTCTGGATGGAGGTTCTGCGCAGTCTGCTCTCGCGCGGCTTGCGCGGTGTCCGCCTGGTTACCAGCGACGCGCACGAGGGGCTCAGAGCAGCCCTTGGGCAAGTGCTGAGTGG
>DIVQ01000042.1:0-26265 GCA_002423325.1 Anaerolineales bacterium UBA6128
AAGATTATCATTTGATTGGACACGCACCAGCAAGGCGCTTTGTTCCGCTGCCAACCGTCCTCGACCCCTGGCGCTCTTTTGCAGGATCGGCCCCATCGTGCTATCATCCCAGCGCAACGCTGCCTACCACCGTCACGAAAGGGCCGTGATGACAGACCACCCCGAGACCAACGTCGCTCACGCCGCGTGCTTGACCTCGCCCTACGACGCAGCCCTGCCAAGTCTCACCGCCGACTTTGTCGTGTTGGGGGGCGGTCTGGCTGGCCTGACCTTTGCCGACGAGGCCAGCAAGCGCGGGCGTTCCGCCATCGTGCTGGAGCGCGATGACCAGGTGGGCGGCCTGTCGCGCACGATGGTGTATGGAGACTATCGCTTCGATCTGGGCGGGCACCGCTTTCACACCGCGCTGCCGCACATCGAGAGTTGGTTTCAGGAGCTGCTGGGCGACGACTTGATCGAGGTGGGACGCAAGAGCCGCATACGCCTGCTCAATCGTTATGTCGACTATCCCATCGAGTTCCCCGGCGCTATCAGCGCCTTTAGCGTGCCCACGGCCCTGCGCATCCTGGGCAGCTATATTGGCGCCACCATCGCGCGTATCTCGCCCAGACCCGACATCTCGTTCGAGGACTGGGTCACGCAGCGCTTTGGCCGCGCCCTGTACGACATCTACTTTCACCCCTACACCGAAAAGGTCTGGGGCATGGACTGCACCGAACTCTCGGCCGACTGGGCCAGCCAGCGCATCAAGCTTCCCAGCCTGATGGCCGCCGTTACAGGCAGCCTCAAACGCAGCAACAAGAACAAGGCCGCCACGCTGGTCTCGCGCTTTACCTACCCCGTGCTGGGCATCGGCATGATGACCGACCGCCTGGCCGAGCGCGCCACGGCCACCGGCAACGCCTGGGTGCAGGTCAACAGCGCCGTCGAGCGGCTGGAGTATGACGAGACCGCCAAACTCTGGCGCGTGCACTACCGCCACCAGGGAGAGCCGCGCGTGGCCGAGGGCCGCCAGGTGATCTCCACCATTCCAGTCGACCGCATGGTGCCGATGATGCCCGCTACGCCCTCCGACGCGCTGGCCACCAGCGCCCGCTTGGGATATCGCAGCCTGATGTGCATCTTTTTGGCCGTCGAGGGCCAGAGCGTCAGCGAGGACACCTGGACTTATTTCCCCGACCGCGATCTGACCCTGGGGCGCACGCATGAGCCGCGCAACTGGAGCCCGCGTATGGCGCCCGAGGGCAGCACGTCGCTGTGCGTCGAGGTGTTCTGCCAGGCCAACGACGCCGTCTGGCGCACCGACGACGCCACGCTCATCGCCACCGTCACGCAAGAGCTGGACAAGCTGGGCTTTCTGGCGCGCTCCCGCGTCCGCAACGCCTGGATGACGCGCGTCTGGGACGCCTACCCGGTCTATCGCATCGGCTACCGCGAGACGCTCGACAGCCTGCAGGCCTATCTGCAGCGCTTCCCCACGCTGCACCTGGTCGGCCGCACGGGGTCGTTCCGGTACCTCAACATCGACACCGTGATCGACGACGCACTCGTCAACGCTCAGGCGTTGGCCAGGCCCTGACGTCCGGCTGCGGCTGCCGGCTGCCGTTCATCCAATCACAGGACACACCACATTCTGGAGGCAAAGATGCCCGCTTCGTTCGCGACCGACGTCCCCTTCCGGCAGACCGACTGGCGCGTGGTGCGCCTGGAGGCCTCGCACCCCAACGGCAGCACGCTCACCGTCGCTCAGTTCGCACCGGCCCTGGGCTGCAACCTGCTCTCATTCAGCGTCGACGGCTCTGACTATATCGTCGCCGGCGACCTTGAACCCGAGCCCCGCCTGCTCGGCTCGCCCATCCTGTACCCCATGCCCAACCGCGTGCGCAACGGCCACATGACCTTTGAGGGTCGTACCTTTGCGTTCGAGCCCAACATGGGCGGGCACTTTATCCATGGTCTGGTGCGTGATCAGACCTGGGAGGTGGATCCGCCGGTGGCGGACGGCGACAGCGCCAGCGTGACGGCGCGCATACGCTTTGCGCCGGGCACGCCCATCCACACGTTGTTCCCCATCGCCAACACGCTCGAGCTCACCTGGACCGTCACCCCGGGCGCGCTGCGCATGGACTGGATGGTGCGCAACGATGATGCCACCCAGCGCCTGCCCTTCGGGCTGGCGATTCACCCCTACTTTCGCATCATCGGCCCGCGCGAGAGTGTGCGCATCACCGTGCCGGCGCGCAAGTGGATGCAGGCCGTCGAGTTGATGCCCACCGGCAAGCTGGTGGACCCGTCGCGCGCCCCCGCCGACCTGCGCCGCAGCACCTCGCTCAGCCACCTGCACATCGACGACGTCTTCTGGGGTATGCAGCCCGACAAGCCCGCCCTGATCGACTATGACAGCACCGGCATCCGACTGACGCTGTCGGCCTCTGAGCTGTTCACGCATGCCGTCGTCTATACGCCCGAAGGCAAGGACTTTTTCTGCATCGAGAACCAATCCTGCTCCACCGACGCGCACAACCTCTACGCCCAGGGGCTGGAAAAGGCCGCGCACCTGCAGATCCTCGAGCCGGGGCAGTCGCTGGAGGCCTGGATCGAGCTGCGCGTGGGCGCACGAACCCCCAGCGCGGCGCGACCAGTAGTCGCGGCGCGCTGACGCGATGCGCATTGCGACACCGCGCCTGCTGCTCCGCGACACGCGCGCCGAGGACATCCCGGCCCTCATCGCGCTCTGGACGGATGCCGAGGTGACACGTTACATGGGCGGGCCCCGCAGGCCCGCCCATTTGCGCGAGGCCTTTGAGCAGACGCTCGCCCAGGGACCCGATCGCTACGACCTCTATCCGGTGATCGAGGTGGCCTCCGGCACCGTGGTGGGGCATTGTGGTCTGCTGGACAAAGAGATCGAGGGCGCCCTGGAGATCGAGTTGGTCTATGTGCTGGCGCGGCCCTGCTGGGGACGCGGCTATGCCACCGAGATCGCGCGCGCCATCGCGCAGGACGCCTTCACGCGGCAGGGGCTGCGCCGCCTGGTGGCGCTGATCGAGCCGGGCAACGTGGCTTCGGAGCGCGTCGCCGCCAAGGTGGGGATGGAGCTGGAGCGCGAGGTGCTACGCCCGGGCGGCCATCTGATGCGGCTTTACGCGCTCAACGCTTGACAGCGTGCTGCAACTTGTGCACACTAGTGGCGTCGTCATGTACGGGGCTCAACCCCTCATACACATAGGAGGCAGAACATGGTCGAAGGCAAGAATGAGCAGGCGGTCTTTCCACGCAAGCTCAAGATGGGTATGGTCGGCGGGGGGCGCGACGCCTTTATCGGCGCGGCGCACCGGCGTGCGGCCATGCTCGAAGGGGACGTCGAACTGGTGGCGGGCTGCTTTTCGTCCACGCCGGAAAAGAGCAAGGCCTCCGGCAAAGACCTCTACCTTCCCGACAACCGCGTCTATGGCACCTACCTGGAGATGATCGCGGAAGAGCTCAAGCTGCCGGAGGGCGAGCGCATCGATTTCGTCTCGGTCGTGACGCCCAACCACATGCACTATCCGGTGGCCAAGGCCTTTGTGGAGGCCGGCTTTAACGTCGTCTGCGACAAGCCGATGGTGCACACGGTCGAGCAGGCCATGGACCTCATCAAGGCGGTCAAGAAGAACGACGTGTTGTTCGCCGTGACCTACAACTATACCGGGTATCCGATGGTCAAGCAGGCGCAGCACCTCGTCAAGAGCGGCGCGCTGGGCACCATCCAGAAGGTCATCGTCGAGTATCCGCAGGGCTGGCTCGTCACCCGCGCCGAGCTCGAAGGCTCCAAGCAGGCGGCCTGGCGCACCGATCCCGCGCGCTCGGGCGCGTCGGGCTGCATCGGCGACATCGGCTCGCACTGCGAGAACCTGGCGTCCTACATCACCGGCCTCGAGCTAGAGTCGATGTGCGCCCACTTGAGCACCTTTGCCGCGGGCCGCGAGCTCGACGACGACGGCGACATCCTGCTGCGCTTCAAGGGCGGCGCCAAGGGCATTCTGACGGCCTCGCAGATCTGCCCCGGCCAGGAGAACAGCCTCCGTATTCGCGTCTGGGGCACCAAGGCCGGCCTCGAGTGGATCCAGGAAGAGCCCAACTATTTGCTCGTGCGCTCCAACGACGGCCCCGAGCAGACTTACCGGCGCGGCTGGGGCTACAACTGCGACGCGGCCAAGGCCGCAACGCGGCTGCCCACCGGCCACCCCGAGGCCTTCTTTGAGGCCTTTGCCAACATCTACCACAACTATTGCAACACGCTGCGCGCCAAACTGATGGGCGTAGCGCCGACTGAGATTGATCTCGACTTTCCGACCGTCGTCGACGGCGCGCGCGGTGTCTACTTTATCAACAAGGCCGTTGAGAGCAACGCCAGCGACGTCAAGTGGACGCCGGCCGAGTTCGTGCTGTAGGAGGGGGGAGTTATCACGAATGACACGAAGGGAACGAATGACACGAATAACGCCTTTTATGTTTCATTCGTGTAATTAGTCCTTTTCGCGACATTCGTGATCCAATTGCGGTACTCCCGCATGGCACCCTGCTAGCGCCAGGAGTCAGTTTCGTGCCGCGGCATCCGCTGCGCCAACCTGTGAAGGAGAACACAACCATGACCAGACCAGCCACGCTCTTTACCGGACAGTGGGCCGACCTCCCGCTGGAGACCGTCGCCCAAAAAGCCAGCGCCTGGGGCTATGATGGCCTCGAGCTCGCCTGCTGGGGCGACCACTTTGACGTCGGCAAGGCGCTCAGTGAGGATGGCTACTGCAAGGGCAGGTGGGACCTGCTGAACAAGTACGGGCTCAAGTGCTGGGCCATCAGCACACACCTGGTAGGCCAGTGCGTGTGCGACGACCCGATCGACCAGCGCCATCAGGGCATCCTGCCGCCGGCCATCTGGGGCGACGGCGACCCCGAGGGCGTGCGCCAGCGCGCCGCTGAGGAAGTCAAGAACACCGCGCGCGCCGCGGCCAAGTTCGGCGTCAAGGTCGTCAATGGCTTTACTGGCAGCAAGATCTGGAAGACGGTGGCCGGCTTCCCGCCCGTGCCGCCCGAGATGATCGAGGAAGGCTACAAGGACTTTGCCGATCGCTGGAACCCCCTCATCGACGTGTTCGACGAGGTGGGCGTCAAGTTCGCGCTGGAGGTGCATCCCTCCGAGATCGCGTTCGACTTTTGGAGCGCCAAGCGCGTGCTGGAGGCCGTCAAGAGCCGTCCGGGCTTTGGGTTCAACTTTGACCCCAGCCACCTCTACTGGCAGATGATGGATCCGGTGGCCTTTATCTACGAGTTCGGCCATCGCATCTATCACATGCACGTCAAAGAGTCGGTGCGCCTGCTGGATGGCCGCAATGGCATCCTCGGCTCGCTGCTCAACTTTGGTGACCATCGTCGCGGCTGGAACTTTGTGTCGCCCGGGCGCGGCGGCGTGCCCTTCGAGCGCGTCTTCCGTGCGCTCAACGACATCGGCTACGAGGGCCCCGCCTCGGTCGAATGGGAAGACAACGGGATGAACCGTGATCAGGGCGCGCCCGAGGCGTTGGCGATGATCCGTCGCCTGGACCTCACGCCCTCCAACGTGGCCTTTGACGCGGCGTTCTCGGCCAAGGGCTAGGAAGGCGGCCGAAAACTCTCGGTCTGACGAGTTCGTACGAGCGCCGGATTCCTGAAGGCAAGGCCACCGCAACCAAATGCACACAACAGCACTTTCTAGGCGACGTTACGCGGCGCCATAGTCCGCTGGGGGCTTTTCGGCTTTGCCTCTAGAAGACGCACCACAACCGACGTCGAGCCCGAGCCCGTCGCTACCTTTACTGTCTGCCGCCTTCATAGTGCCGAGGCCCACGCGGGAATCGTCGCGCCCGTAGCCGGCGCAAGCCAAACGGTAGGGGCGAACCTTGTGTTCGCCCCTATCCTATGGCTGAAGGGCGATACTCGGCGCTCCTCATGCCCCTACGCCCCCCCCAACAGCGCGCGCCGCAACTCCCAGCGCCAGCGCGCCACCTTGGGGAACTCGCTGAAACTGACCAGCGCCGCCAGCCGCGGGTCGTCGCGCGCCACGCCCAGCGTCTGCAGCAACTGGTAGTCCTGCAGGCTCTCGGCGAACACCTCCCAGCGCAACGCGTCGATCGGGCCGTCCGCGCCGGGGTAGACCAGGAACGGGTCGCCATAGGCCCAGCCGCGCTCCCAGCGTCGTCCGTCCAGTGTCGTGAAGGGGTCGATCAGATCACGCGTCTGAGACTCGTACCAATAGTTGTAGCCCCAGTGCAGAAAGCCCTGGAAAGGCCAGCGGTAGAACAGCAGGCCGTGCATGGCGATCTTGGGCAGGGGCGTGTCCAGCAGCCGGTTAAGGTATTTGTCGCGGGGGCCGCAACAGTAGTAGCACCAGGACGGGATGCCCTCGCGGTGGAAATCGAGCGCCGTGCGAATCGAAGGCACAGGCATGTCCATCGCGCCCTCGCGAGCAAAGTCGATGTCGGAGAGCGCGTCCATCACCGGCATCCAGGGCGCCAACTCGCGCAGCAGGGCGCGGTCGGCCAGGTATTGCGGCAGGTGGTCGCCGTGCGGCTCGTCGGACAGGTGGAAGAACGAGTTCTTCAGAATGCCCTGCTGTTCGCAGAATCCCCGCAGCGCGGGCAGGTACTGCCCAAGGAAAGCCCGGTAGGTATCGGATGTGGCCGGCGTCTCAGGCGCCCAGAGCAGGCGCTCGTCTTGCCCCTGATCCTCATAGATGCGGATGGCGTTGGCCGCGCCCCACTGTGTGAACAGGTGCGACCACTCGTAGTGCGTGATCCCGCAGCGCTGCGCCAGCGCGATGTAGCGTTCGACGTCAGACCAGTCGTAGGTGTAGGCGTCCTGGCCCGTGCGGGTGACGCGCACGAGTTGGCTGGGGCGCTTTACGCCGTCGGTGGGGGGCGTGAAGGCGGGCACCAGCAGCGTGTCCTGGCCGTGCGCCACCATGTCGCGGACGTAGGCCTCCAGCACGTGCCAGAAGCGCGCGTCGAAATGCTCGGTCTGGTACCAATCCATCAGCGCGTCGACATAGAACCAGTGGGTGATGTTGAACCCGCTGCGCGGCTGCAGCGTCACGTCGTGCACAATGACCTGCTGCTCGAGCGCGATGGCCTCGCCCTGCTCCGGGACAACGCGCAGCGCGATGCTGTAGGTGCCGGGCGTGGCCTCTACGCCCGGTTGCACGGTCACCCAGAAGGCGTGCGTCTCGCCGACCGGCAGCAGCAGCGCGTCCTCGTCAAAAAGCGGATCGGGCACATAGCCGGGGACCCGTCCCAGGCCCTCGGTGTCGGCCGGACCCAGCACGGGAGTGTTGTGGTGCGGCATGGGCACGTAACCCACGCGCCGCACGCGCACCTCCCAGCCCGCAGGGCCGCTGGCCTCCAGGCGTACCGTCTGGCGCTCGTCCCCCTCCATGCGCACGCCCACTTGCAGGCTGCAGCGCTCATTGCGCGCCACATCGATGACGAACGGTGCGACCTCCTGCGGGGGCGTGGCGGGATAGTGGCGCACCAGGTTGTGGTGGATCCAGGCATGCAGTCGCATGGATGTACTCCTTTGGGCGATATGGCGCGTCGTAGAGACGTTGGAAGAGGCTCATGGGCCCTCTGTGCTCGTCATTGCGCTTGCCGCTTCCAACGTCTCTACGAATCGGACCCGTTCTCTCTCGGCTGCGCTTTCATCGGCAATGCGCGGTGAGATCCCTCACCCCACCCCCTCACCCCGGCCCGTACCCGGGCGGGGTGAGGGCTTCGCCTACACCGGCTGCGCGTTCATCGGCAGGTTCATCAGCGCGATCACGCTGCTCGGGTGCGTGGCATAGTCCCTCAATACCGGCTCGCCGGGCTTGTCGGGGCGCAGCAGCGTCACGCGCTCATAGGGCCCCGGCAGCGTGACGATCGGGCCACGTCGCCCCGCGGCAATGAACTGCTCCAACGCCGCCCTGGCCTGCGCGCGGATGGCCTCGCAGGCCACGCTGTGATGCAGATGCAGAGCTGCCACGTTGTGGTGCCGGTAGGCATCCACGGCCAGGTCGCGGCCGTCGGTCGTCTGGCGTCCCTGCTTAACCGCAGCGGTGACGATGCCGGGCGCCAGCGCCTGCGCCTCGCGGCAAAAGGCCTCGTCGCCCGAACCAAAGATCGCCGGGATGCCCAGTTCGCCCGCGCACAGCGCCGCCTGCCCGAACTCGCCGATGCTGACGCCGTTAATCGACAGGTCGATGTAGCGCATCGACTGGGTGTGCGCCAGGTGCGCGCCGATCGTGCCGGCCTTGGCATGCTGGCCCACCCACACGATCGCGTCCACGCTGCGGTCCAGGCCAAAGGGCCACTTTTCGGGCCAGCCGCGCATCAGCTTGCAGCGCCGGTCCAGCAGCAGCGGGTTGATGCCGCCGGCGCCGTGGCCATCCGCCACGACCAGATCGTCGGCGCCCGCGTCGCACAGCCCATCGACGGCGGCGT
This sequence comes from Anaerolineales bacterium UBA6128, assembly GCA_002423325.1. Taxonomy (GTDB): domain Bacteria; phylum Chloroflexota; class Anaerolineae; order UBA1429; family UBA1429; genus UBA6128. The sequence goes on from DIVQ01000042.1 coordinate 8,493, forward strand.
TCACCTCCTCGGTCAGCAACTGTTTGCCAACCTCATAGTAGCGCCCGGGGAACTCGTCGGAGGGCGGACGGCACCAGTTGTCGCTATCGATCAGCCCGGCGACGCCCTCCATGTCGGTCATCACAAAGATCTTCATGCTTGGATCCCTCCCGCTTGGCCGCGCAATGCCCCCTTTGCTGCCGACACTATACTCGACGCGTGGCCCGTCGCGCAAGCACGCCTGTGGTTTTGCACACCACGCCGTCTGTGCTAGACTGCGGTCATCCGGCGCGGGAGGGCCCCGCGCCCCACAAACGACTGGAGAGGGACCGATGCGACGCTACACTCGGCGCACATGAACTGAGCTGACGGGTACCAGGCGGTGCTCGCCAGCGCTACAGCCCGCGCCGGGCCGCGAAAGCAGGACCGGGCCCTAGTCTGCGGCCCACGTCCATGCCTTCCTGGCCACCATCGGCGCGCGCTGATGGTGGTTTTGTTTGCCGCGCTGTGTGGGCGCGGCTCGCAAGAGCACAGGAGGGAATGGATATGCGTGAACGAACGACCCGCTTTTTCGCCTCCGCGTGGGGCATCGTGCTGGCCGGCTCCGTGATCGGCCTGCTCGCGCCCCTGCTCCAGTACTGGGGCAACCCGCCCAACATGGGCATCTGCGTCGCCTGCTTTGAGCGCGACATTGCCGGAGCCCTTGGGTTGCACCGCGCAGCCGTGGTGCAATACTTGCGGCCCGAGATTATTGGCTTTGTGCTCGGCTCCACGATCGCCGCGCTGGTCTACCGCGAGTTCCGAGCGCGCGGCGGCTCGGCCCCCCTGATCCGCTACGTGCTGGGCGTGTTCGCGATGATCGGCGCGCTGGCCTTCCTCGGCTGTCCCTGGCGTGCGCTGCTGCGCCTGGCCGGCGGCGACCTCAACGCCCTCCTCGGCCTGGCGGGTCTCATTGTGGGCATCGTCATCGGCACCCAGTTCCTCAAATCGGGCTACACCCTGGGGCGCGCCAGCAAGGTTCCCGCCGTGGTCGGCTGGATCATGCCGGCGGTGATGCTTGGTCTGCTCGCGCTTCGGCTCGCCGAGGTCAAGACCTCAGAAACCGGCGCGCTATTCTTCAGCCAGAGCGGTCCCGGCTCGCTGTACGCGCCGGCGCTCATCTCACTGGCAGCGGCCCTGGTGATCGGCTTTCTGGCGCAGCGCACACGCTTCTGCACCATGGGAGCCTTCCGCGACGTCGTTCTGATGGGCGACACACACCTGCTCAAGGGCCTGGGCGCGCTGGTGGTGGTGGCATTCGTCACCAACCTGATACTGGGGCAGACCCAGTTCGGCTTTGCCGGTCAGCCGGTGGCGCACAGCAGCCACTTGTGGAATCTCCTGGGCATGACCCTCTCCGGCCTGGCCTTTGCGCTGGCCGGTGGTTGCCCGGGACGCCAGCTGTTCCTCTCGGGCGAGGGGGACAGTGACGCGGGCGTGTTCGTGCTGGGCATGATCACCGGCGCGGCCTTCGCCCACAACTTTGGTCTGGCCGGCAATCCCGACTCTGTGGTGGAGGGCATCGCCAGGGTCGGCGGCCTGACACCCTACGGCATGAGCGCGGTCATCCTGGGCATCGTGGTGTGCGTGGTGCTGGGCCTGACCCTGCGCGCGAAGGAGGCATAATGAGCGTATACGTGGACGCCAGAGGACTGTCGTGTCCGCAGCCGGTGATTCTGGCCCGCAAGGCCATCGACGCCGGCCAGTTCCCCATCGAGGTGCGCGTCGAGACCGTCACCTCGCGTGAGAACGTCCGCCGCATGGCCGAAAAGCAGGGCTGCACCGTCACCGTCGAGACCGAGGGCGACGAGTTTGTGCTCACCCTGACGAAAGAGTGAGCCTCCATGACAGAGGCACAGAGCCACACAGAATGGAGCATTGTACGTTTCTTTCTGTGTCTCTGTGCCTCTGTGGTAACATTCCATGAGGAGGCACTATGATCTACCTGGATAACGCGGCTACCTCGTGGCCCAAACCATCCGTCGTGCTGGATGCCGTAATGCACGCCATGCGCGACGTGGGCGCAAACCCCGGTCGCGCCGGACATCGCCTGGCGAACGAATCGGGTCGCATCGTCTACCGCGCGCGCGAGGCCGTCGCCGAACTCTTCGGCGCGCCCGACCCGCTGCGCGTGGTCTTTGGCGCCAATGTCACCTGGGCGCTCAACCTGGCACTGCGCGGTCTGCTGCGCCCCGGCGACCACGTGATCACCTCCAGCATCGAGCACAACTCGGTGATGCGCCCACTGCGCGCGCTGGAGCGCGAGGGCGTGGCCCTGACGGTCGTCCCCTGCGCGCCCACGGGCGCACTGGACCCCCAGCAGGTGGCCGACGCCCTGCGCCGCGAGACGACGCTGATCGCGCTCAACCACGCGTCCAACGTGGTGGGAACGGTGCTGCCTGTGGCCGAGATGGGCGCGATTGCCCGGCGCCACGGCGCCCTGCTGCTGGTGGACGCGGCGCAGACCGCCGGCGCCTGGCCCATCGACTTTGTCGCCGACGGCATCGATTTGCTGGCCTTCACCGGGCACAAGTCGCTGTACGGCCCCATGGGCACCGGCGGCCTGCTGCTGGGCGAGCGCGTGGACCCGGCCCGCGTCGCGCCGCTCGCGCGCGGCGGCACGGGCAGTCGCTCCGAACTGGAGGAGCAGCCCGACTTTTGTCCTGACAAGTACGAGGCCGGCACGCCCAACGTGCCAGGGCTGGCCGGGCTGGAGGCGGGCGTTCGCTGGGTGCGCGAGCAGGGCGTCGCGGCGCTGCGCCGGCAGGAGGCCGCGTTGACCCAGCGCCTGATCGACGGGCTGCGCGCCATCCCCGGCGTGACGCTGTACGGCACGGGTGACGCGGCGCGCCAGACCGCCACCGTCTCGTTCAACCTCGCGGGCGTGCCGCCCTCAGAGGCGGGCTTGCGCTTGGACGAAGAGTTCGCCATAATGTGCCGCATCGGACTGCACTGCTCGCCGGCCTGCCACCGCACCCTCGGCACCTTTCCCGAGGGCACGGTGCGCTTCGGGTTGGGGGCCTTCACCACGAGCAACGAGGTCGACGCCGCGCTGGACGCCGTGCGGCAGTTGGAGCGCAACGCATGAGTCCTGTCTATTATGTCATCCTGGTCCCGAGCACCAGCTATGCCGTACGGGGCGAGCACGTGCTCAACCAGAAGGGCATCGCCAGCAAGCTGATTCCGGTGCCGCGCTCGCTCAGCAGCGACTGCGGCGTGTGCATCCGCGTGGCCGCCGACGATCTGCCCGCCGCCCGCCAGGCCCTCGACGCCGCCAAAGTGCCGTACGACAGCGTCCACGAGTTCTGACGACGAGTGGGGGAATTAATACGAATGACACGAATACAGGCACACGAATACCACGAATAATGCGGTAATACTGTTGTCATATTCGTGGTATTCGTTCTATTCGTGATATTCGTGACAAAGCATTGGAGACACGATGCCAGACGCGATTCGACTCACGAGCCTGACCAAAGCGGCGGGTTGAGCGGCCAAGATGGGTCCCGAGACCCTGGCGCAGGTGCTGCGCCCCTTGCGCGCGCTCTTCCACGCCGCGGATTACCCCGAGCTGCTCGTCGGCCTCGAAGTGGCCGACGATGCGGCCGTGTGGCGCATCACCGACGAGGTGGCCGTCATCCAGACGCTGGACTTTTTCACGCCGGTGGTGGATGACCCCTACCTGTACGGCGCCATCGCCGCGGCCAACGCCATGAGCGACGTCTACGCCATGGGCGGCGAGGTGGCGCTGGCGCTCAACATCGCCGCCTTTCCCAAGGACCTGCCGCCGGAGATGATCGCCGAGGTCCTGCGCGGCGGCGGCGAAAAGGTGGCCGAGGCGGGCGGCGTGCTGGCCGGCGGACACACCATCGACGACGAAGAACCAAAGTACGGCCTGGCGGTGATGGGCCTGGTGCACCCGCAGCGCATCCTCACCAAGGGCGGCGCGCGCCCCGGCGATGCGCTCGTCCTGACCAAGCCGCTGGGCGTGGGGCTGGTGGCCACCGCCGCCAAGGGCGACGAGGCCGACCCCGCGCACCTGGCCGAGGCCGTGGCCAGCATGGCGCGCCTCAACCGCACAGCCGCGCGGCTGCTGCGCGAGGCGGGCGTGGACGCGCTCACCGACATCACCGGCTTTGCCCTGCTGGGGCACGGCTGCGAGATGGCCGAGAAGAGCGGCGTGCGCCTGCGCTTTGACCTGGCGCGGCTGCCCTTTGTCAGGGGCGCGCGCGAGTATGCCGACGCCTGGCTGTTCCCCGCCGGCACCTGCAACAACGAGACGGCCTACAAGCCGTGCGTCAGCTTTGCGCCCGAGATTCCCGAGGAGGTCCAGCAGTTGCTCTACACGCCCGAGACGTCCGGCGGGCTGCTGGCGGCGTTGCGCCCGGAGAAGGTAGCGGGCCTGCTGGCGGCCTGCGCCGCGGCGGGCCAGGAATGCTGGGTGGTTGGCGAAGTGGTCGAGGGCGAAGGGGTGGAGTTGCGGTAGCGTCACGCTTAGTACCCTACTTCGGCCCCAAGTCCTCGAATTTGTCGATCACCCTACCGTGGTTGTGCCGTAACTCGGGAACCTGCACCGAAGCGATGCGTCTCGCTTCGGCCTCGTTCCCATACAGGATGGCTGCGCGCAGTGCAAGTGTAACTCGCGCGGTCTCTGCCCAGAGAGGACCCCCGAAAGACACGGTGCCATAGCTGTTGCGCCAGTTGCCCTTTGCGAACGCTGTCTCAATATCCTCGAGGGACAGACCGGTGATAGCAGTGAGCCGGTTCTCCGTAGATAGCGGATCTGCATCGTTCTTTGTGGCCTGGTACACGCGGTGCGCAATTAACTTGCGAGCGTCGGGGAAGAACCCGCTGTCCAGCTTGCGTCTACCGGCGATCACCTCGTGGTTCTGCGGTAACAGTACCCCTACCTCTCTGTACAGTAGGGCAACAAGCTTGCGAAGGACGTCGACGAGGTCGTTTTCACCTGCGTAGGGCTGCGCTGTACGCATCCAGAACCTCCTCCTGTTCAACCGTCTCTACCGCCAACGGGTTGGCAAGTCTGACCCTTGCGATGGCTTCCACGGGGCTGCAACCTTTGCTGACCCAGTAGGCTGCGGCCATCGTACCTGTCCGGCCGTTCCCGCCTTGGCAATGTACCAAGATGTGACCGGGCTCAATCGGATCGCTGATGAGGCGCACAAACGCCAAGATCTGATCCAGAGTCGGCACCGCATAGTCCCCGATGGGTATGCGGTACTTGACAAAGCCGAGCTCAGCGAGTGTCTGTTCGGAGTAGTTCGGCTTCTGCTCAGACTCGACGAGAAGGGACACTAAGACGCTGAAACCACGCTGGTGCAGACAGTGCAGCCGCTCGTCATCAGGGTTGCTCGATCCCAAGAGTCTTGGCTCGTCGATCCACCATTCCCCCAATCAACACCTCCTCTGTCTAGTCGTGGTCAGACCAAATATGCAAGAGGGGGGGCACGCTTTTCAGCGTGCCCCGCTCTTGTGCAGCGTACCTGTGGGTGTTGGACAGTCGGGCGCTGCTTACGGTTTCCACACCTTCCAGACGTTGCCAACCAGCGCCGGTCCGGGCTTGAGCGTGACCTGCCCTGGCTGCCAGCCGGAAGGCAGCACCTCACCCGTCGCGCGGTTGTGCTGGAAGGCCTTGAGCTGACGGATCAGCTCGGCCGGGTTGCGTCCCACCTCGGGAGTAAGCACTTCCATCGCCCGAATCACGAAATCGGGGTCGATGATGAAACGGCCACGGATGTCCACACCCGCTGCCTCGTCGTACACGCCATACACCTGGCCGATCCTGCCGCCGGCGTCCGACAGCATGGGGAAGGGCACACCGCCCTCCACCATCTTGGACAACTCCTGCTCCTGCCAGATCTTGTGCACAAAGCGGCTATCGGTGCTCGCAGAGAGCACTTCGCAATCGAGCGCCTGGAATTCCTTGTACTTGGCGGCGACCGCCGCCAGTTCCGTGGGTCAAACGAAGGTAAAGTCCCCGGGGTAAAAGCAGATGACGATCCACTTGCCCTTGTAGTCCGACAGCTTGACGGGCTTGAACCCGACACCGGCGACGAACGCCGTGGCCTCGAAATCGATGGCTTCTTGGCCGACGCGTGCTTGAACCATACTCACCTCTCTCACTGCCGCCGCTCCTTCCGCAGGAGCGTCGGGCCCGACGTTGGGCAGAATCGGCCCACGCACGGGCTTGACACAACCTTCCTTGAGTTCCGCCATAGGTCCTCCTTCACATTCTCCGCTACAATCGTGCACGACACTGCGGTCCCAACACCCCTGCGCCCCCATTTTGCTGCGCTGTCCCCCGCCTGTCAAGCCCTTCAGCCCAACTTGCACAAGTGCACTGGCCCGACTAATATGCCCACAGACAGCGTACCTTCCGCGGCGCGCCGCGGGCATCCACTGGAGGCAACGACATGAAGTATCTACTGGGAATCGACGTGGGCACCACCGGCACCAAGACGCTGATCATCGACGAGCAGGGCCGCATCGTCGCCAGCGTGACCGAGGAATACCCGCTCTACACGCCGCATCCGATGTGGGCCGAGCAGGACCCGGAGGATTGGTGGGAGGCTACGGTCAAGTCGGTGCGCCGCGCCCTGCACGACTCGGACATCGATCCCAACGACATCGCCGGCATCGGCCTGACCGGCCAGATGCACGGCATGGTGATGCTGGACGGCAGCGGCAAGGTGCTGCGTCGCTGCATCATGTGGAACGATCAGCGCACCGCCGCGCAGTGTGAGTACATCACCAACACCATCGGACGCCAGCGCCTGCTGGAACTGACGCTCAACCCGGTCTTTCCCGGCTTTACCGCGCCCAAGATCATCTGGACGCGCGAGAACGAGCCCGATGTCTACGCCCGCACCGCCAAGGTGCTGCTGCCCAAGGACTATATCCGCTATCGGCTCACCGGCGCGTATGTCACCGAGGTCTCGGACGCCTCCGGCACCTCGTTGCTGGACGTAGCCAACCGCAAGTGGTCCAAGCCGGTGCTCGACGAACTCAACATCCCCGAGTCGTGGATGCCCGAGTGCGTCGAGTCGCCCGAGGTGACCGGTCACATCACCAACGACATCGCAGCGCTGACGGGGCTGCCCGCGGGCCTGGCGGTGGTGGGCGGCGCGGGCGACCAGGCGGCCAGCGCCGTGGGCACCGGCATTGTCGAGCCGGGGCTGGTCTCGGTGACGATGGGCACGTCGGGCGTGGTGTTCTGCTACACCGACAGCCCCACGCGCGACCCCGAGGGGCGCCTGCACGCCTTCTGCCACGCCGTGCCGAACAAGTGGCACGCCATGGGGGTCACGCTCTCAGCAGGCGGCTCGCTGCGCTGGTTCCGCGACACGCTGGGCATGTGTGAAAAGACCGTCTCGGGCCTCAGCGGCGTCAGCAGCTACGAGATCCTCGACGCCGAGGCCGCCAACGCGCCGGCCGGCTGCGAGGGCCTGATCTTTTTGCCGCACCTCACCGGCGAGCGCACCCCCTACCCCGACCCGAACGCGCGCGGCACCTTTTTCGGGCTCACCCTGCGCCACGACAAGCGCCACATGGTGCGCTCGGTGCTCGAGGGCGTGGCCTACAGCCTGCGCGACTCGATCGAGCTTTTCCTGGAGATGGGCATCCCCATTCAGCAGGTGCGCGCCACGGGCGGCGGCGCGCGCAGCATCCGCTGGCGCCAGATCCTGGCCGACGTGTTCGGCACCGAGCTGGTAACGGTCAACGTGACCGAGAGCACCGCCTACGGCGCCTGCCTGCTGGCGGGCGTGGGCACCAGGGTGTACGGCAGCGTCCCGCAGGCCTGCGACGCCACGATCCACATCGTGGACCGCATCGAGCCCGACGCGGACGCCCAGAGCCGCTACAACGAGTACTATCCGATCTATGCGTCGCTGCACCGCGCGCTCAAGCCGGCGTCCGACGCGGTCGCGGCGATCGAGTAAGGCGCTCGGTGAGGCCCTCACCCCCTACCCCCTCTCCCAGTGGGAGAGGGGGCGCGAGTGCACTCGCGGGGGTGAGGGAGCGATGGCCCCTTGTGGGCGTGGTTCTATAGCGTGGCGCCTGTCCCCCTCTCCCGTTGGGAGAGGGAGCGCGATGGAACTCGCGGCGGAAAGGGAGCGGTCGCGCGGGTTCGGTTTCGCAGCAAGGTGTCATCAGCCGGAGGAGCATTCCATGTCCAAACCGTACCCTTCGCGCCGCTCCGTCGTCATGGGAGATGGCGGCGCGGTGGCCACCAGCCAGCCGCTGGCTTCACAGGCCGGCCTGCGCGCGCTGCTGCAGGGCGGCAACGCCGTGGATGCCGCCATCGCCGCCAATGCCGCGCTCAACGTCGTGGAGCCCATGAGCAACGGGTTGGGCGGCGACCTGTTCGCCTTGATCTACTGGGCCCGCGACCGGCGCGTCTACGGCCTGAACGCCTCCGGGCGAGCGCCCTGGGCCGCCACGCTGGAGGCCTTGCACAAGCGCGGCCGCGATGCACGCAACGGCATGCCGATGCACGGCATTCTGCCGGTGACCGTGCCAGGCGAGCCCGCCGGTTGGGCCGACCTGCACGCCCGCTTTGGCACGCTGCCCTGGGAGCGCGTGCTCGCGCCCGCCATCGCCTACGCTCAGGACGGTTACCCCGTCAGCGAGATCATCGCCGGTGAATGGCAGGGCGCGGCTGACCTGCTGCGACGCGATGCTGAGACCGCGCGCGTCTACCTGCCGAACGGCCGCGCGCCGCGCGCCGGCGAGCGCTTTGTCAACCCCGACCTGGCCGCCAGCCTGCGCGCCCTGGCAGCCGACGGCCCGGCCGCCTTTTACCGCGGACGCATCGCCGAGGCCATCGCCGCGGCGTCAGCACGCCGCAAGGGACTGCTGACGCTCGAGGACCTGGCAGCGCACACCTCCACCTGGGTCGAGCCGATCTCTACGCTCTACCGCGGCCATCGCGTTTATGAGATCCCGCCCAACGGCCAAGGCATCGCCGCGCTGATCGCGCTCAATCTGCTGGGCGGCTACGACGTGTCGGCGCGCGCGTTCGATTCGGCCGAGGCGTTCCACGTCAAGATGGAGGCCATCAAGCTGGGCATGACCGACGCCGCGCGCTACGTGGCCGACCCCGCCATGGCCGATGTGCCGGTGGCGGGCCTGCTCTCGAGCGCCTACGCCGACGCGCGCCGCGCCCTGATCTGCGAGGAGCGCGCCATCGCGCTGCCCGAGGCTGGCCTGCCGCCCACCTCGCCTGACACGGTCTACCTGTGTGCCGCCGACGCCGAAGGCAACGCCTGCTCGCTGATCAGCAGCCTGTACCATGGCTTCGGCTCGGGCGTCGTGCCCGAGGGCGTCGGGTACGCGCTGCAGAACCGCGGCAACCTGTTCAGCCTCGATCCCGAGCACCCCAACTGCATCGCGCCGCACAAGCGGCCGTATCACACCATCATCCCCTGTATAGTGACGCATGACGATGCCCTGGCCATCTGCTACGGCGTGATGGGCGGGTTCATGCAGCCGCAGGGGCACTTGCAGGTGCTGAGCAATATTCTGGACCATGGCATGGACCCGCAGCGCGCGCTCGACGCCCCACGCTTCTATTACCAGGGCAAGGACCGCTTCCTGATCGAGCGCGGGTTGGCCGGCGCCACCTACGCAGGGCTGCGAGCACGCGGCCACGCGCTCTCGCGGCGCAACTCGAGCGGCCTGTTCGGCGGCGGCCAGGTCATCATGGTGGACCCCGCCAGCGGCGCGCTGCTGGCCGGCTCCGATCCGCGCAAGGATGGCTGCGCGGTGGCATATTAGCATTGCCCATGTCAAAGGGGTGTCATCACGAATGACACGAATTGACGAATGACACTAAGGAATCCGTGAATGGATTTCGTGCAATTCGTGATCAGTCTGCAGTCTTCGACAGGGAGGAACGACATGAGTCGGACGGTTCGAGTGGGCATTATCGGGGCGGGCGGCATCGCGCGCTGGGCGCACATTCCGGGGTACCAGGCCCAGCCCGACGTCGAGCTGGCGGCAATCTGCGATGTGGCGCCGGGCAAGGCCGCGCAGGTGGCCAAAGAGTGCAACATCGCGCACGCCTACGACAGCATGAGCGAGATGCTCAAGAAGGAAAAGCTGGACGCGGTGTCGGTCTGTACGCCCAACGCGTCGCACCACGAGGCCACGCTCGCGGCGCTGGCCGCCGGCTGCCACGTGCTGTGTGAAAAGCCCATCGCCATGAACCTGGCTGAGGGCCGTGAGATGGTCGCGGCGGCGCACGCCGCCGGCAAGACGCTGCAGATCGGCCTGCAGTCGCGCTTTGAGAGCGAGACCCAGGTGCTCAAGCGCTTTGTCGAGGCCGGCGAGCTGGGCGAGATCTACTATGCCGAGGCCACCTACATGCGACGGCGCGGCATCCCCGGCTGGGGCGTGTTCACCCAGAAAAAGTTCCAGGGCGGCGGCGCGCTGATCGACATCGGCGTGCACACGCTGGACCAGACACTGTGGTTGATGGGCAACCCCAGGCCGGTCGCCGTGATGGGCGCCACCTGGGAGGCCTTCGGGCATCGCCCCGAAGTGGTCTCCGAGGGGCAGCACTGGGACGCGAGCAAATTCGACGTCGACGACATGGGCGTGGGGCTGGTGCGTTTCGCTAACGGCGCCATGCTGTATCTGCGCGCCAGTTGGGCCGCTAACATTGAAAAGTCGTACGGTGAGCAGAAACTGCTCGGCACACTCGGCGGCGCGTCCAAGAGCCCGCTCAAGATCTATACCGAACGGCACGGCGCACTGGTGGACATCACACCCACTGGACTGCCCGAGGTCAAGGCACACTTCAAAGAGATCGAGCACTTTGTGGCCTGCGTGCGCGGCGAGACCGCGTGCATGGTGGTGCCCGAGCAGGTGCTCGACGTGCAGGCGATCCTGGACGCAATCTACGAGTCGTCGCGCTCCGGACACGAGGTGCGCCTGGACACGCCCGACGACAAGGCGTAGCCTGGCCCCTTGTGCGCGCCTGGCAAGCGGTCCTTAGGCAGCAGGCTACCTTAACGGCATTCGCCACAACTGGACGGACACGCAACGAACCCTGCATACACCAAGGAGCCAAGATGACCATCAACGTGGGCGTGATCGGCTTTGGCATGGGCAGCTACCACTGCAAGTTCTACGAGGCCAACCCGCGCAGCACCCTCGTCGCCATCTGCGACCTGGACGCGGCGCGCCTGGAAAAGGCTCGCGCCTTGTACCCCAAGGCCAGAATGTATACTCAGTATGACGAGATGTTTGCCAAGGAAAAGCTGGACGCCGTCAGTGTGGCGCTGCCCAACGTGCTGCACGCACCGGTGACGCTGGCCGCGCTCCGCGCCGGGCTGCATGTGCTGTGCGAAAAGCCGATGTCGGTCGACGCCGTAGCCGCCGAAGAGATGCGCCAGGCTGCGCTCCAGGCCGACAAAAAGCTGATGATCCACCTCAACTATCGCTTCAGCCCCGCCTCGCAGTGGGCCAAGCGCTTTGTGAGCGAAGGCAACCTGGGCAGGATCTACTATGCTCGCACCCGCTGGCTGCGCGCCCGCGGCATCCCGCGCATCGGCAGCTGGTTCGGCATCAAAGAGATGTCGGGCGGCGGCCCCATGATCGACCTGGGGGTCCATCGCCTCGACCTGGCGCTCTGGCTGCTGGGTTACCCCAGGGCGCTCACCGTCAGCGCGGCCACTCACGGCGATCTCGGTCAGCGCCTCGCGCGTGAGGCCAAGGCCAAGTACGACGTCGAAGACCTGGTCTCGGCGTTCATCCGCCTTGAGAACGGCGTCACCCTGACGTTGGAGGCCAGTTGGGCCGGCGGCACCGATCAGCGCGAAGAGATGATGACCGGCATCTATGGCGACACCGGCGCGCTGGTGCAGCGCAACATGCGCGAGACCTACGAGTTCGAGACGCTGGGTCTGCTGGACGTCGCCGGCGCCCTCACCCAGGTCACGCCCAAGAGCCTGCCAGGTGAGTGCGCCTCTGCCGTCGACCACTTTGTCGACTGCGTGGTCGACGACCAGCAGCCCGGCCCCAGCGCCGAGAACGGCGTGGCGCTGATGCGCATCATCGACGCGGTCTACCAGTCGGCGCGCGAGGGCCGCGAGGTGCGGCTGAGTGAGTAGCACCGCCAACGCCTCCGGAGCAGCCGCGCCGACCGTCACCGCCGCGCAGCGACGCACGCGCTCGCTGCTGATCGTGGGCCTGCCGCTCTTCTGGAGCGCGCTGTACATCTATAGCTCGTACCTCTCCGTCTATGCCAAAGAGGTGGGCGCCTCGCTGACCATGGTCGGCGTCATCGTGGCCAGTTATGGCTTTACGCAGCTGGTCGTGCGCATCCCGCTCGGCATCGCCTCCGACCGCATCGGCAAGCGCAAGCCGTTCGCGCTGATGGGGGGACTGGTGGGCGCGCTTTCCTGCGCCGTGATGCTGGCTGCGCCGGTGCCCTGGGTGCTGCTGATCGGGCGCGGCCTGGCCGGTGTGGCCGCTGCCACCTGGGTGGCCACCTCGGTCCTGTTGATCTCCAGCTACCCGTCCGATCAGGTGGCGCGCGCCACAAGTGTCGGTATGGCGCTCACCGGCTTGGGCACGACGGTTTCCTCATACGCCGGGGGCTGGCTGGCGCAGGCGGCGGGCGAGCGCGCGCCCTTCTGGGCCGGGATCGGCATCGGGCTGGCCTGCGCAGCCATCTTTGCGCTAATCACCGAGCCACCCAGCCCCAATCGCGCGCCGCTGACGGTGCGCGCGCTGCTGGCGGTGGGCCGCACGCCCATCCTGCTGGTCGGCTCGATCCTGGCACTGCTCTACCAGTACATCTCATTTGCCATGGGCAGCGCCTTTGTGCCGGTCTACGCCAAAGGGCTGGACGCCACTTCCAGTCAGTTGGGCACGCTCATGGCGTTGATGCAGGGCTTTTACGCGCTGGTGGCCTACCTGTCCGGGAGCATCAGCGCGCGGCTGGGCAACCGCGCCACCGCGGTGCTGGGGCTGGCCGTCACCGCGCTCTCCGCGCTGCTGACGCCGCACGCCCAGACCATGGGTCTGCTGTACGGGCTGCGCGCCCTGCACGGCGTGGGCATGGGCCTCTCAGCGCCCGTGCTGATGGCCGTGCCGATGGCCGCCATTGCCCCAGAAAAGCGCGGCGCGGCCATGGGCTTTTACCAGGCCATCTATGCCATCGGGATGGTGGCCGGGCCGGCCATCAGCGGCGTCCTGGCACAGGGCCCCGGCCTGGCGTTCACGTTCTATACCGTGGGGGCGCTGGGGCTGCTGGCGACGGTGGGCGCGGCGGTGTTCCTGCCAGGAGCGCGGCGCGCGGCCTAGACGACAGGCACCGGTGGTACAAGCCCTCACCCCTACCCCTCTCCCACGGGGAGAGGGGATCACGAGTACACTCGCGGCGGTGAGGGCGTCGTTGCCCTTTTCCCCATGGGAGAGGGGATCGCGAGTACACTCGCGGCGGTGAAGGCGTCTTTGCCCCTCTCCCTCCGGGAGAGGGGATCGCCAGTACACTCGCGGCCGTGAGGGCGTCGTTGCCCTTTTCCCCATGGGAGAGGGGATCGCGAGTACACTCGCGGCGGTGAGGGCAAACTTCGCGCACGTTAAGCGCGATCCTGGTACTACAGACACATCGTCGACAACATCGAGGAGGATGACATGACCGGCATCGGAAACGTTCGCTCGGCCGAACTGCGCGCCGACTTTGAGCGCCTGCTGCGCGTACTCGAGAGCGTCCCCGTGGTCGACAAGACCCGCGAGGTGCCCACCAGCGAGTACCAGCGCCGCCAGGCGGCGGTCTGGCAGGCGGTGCAGTCCGCCGGGCTGGATGTGGGCTTTGTGTTCTGCGACGAGCACTATGACGGCGACGTGCCCTACCTGGGCGGCAACACCAACATCGGCATCGAGCAGATCGCAGGGGCCATCGGGCCCTCCGGCTTTCACATCGTCGCCGGGCTGGAGGGCGGCTATGTGGCCGAGCAGCTCGCACCGCGCGCCCGCGCCAAGGTGCACAAGGCCGAGCTGCTGCAACTGGCCGACGAGCAGTACCCCATCAAGGCCGAGCGCCTGGAGGACATCCTGGCCGAGGCCGCCGGCAAGCCGGTGCGGCGCATCGGCCTGCTGACGCCGCGCCAGGTGATCCCCGCGGCCATCGTCACTTACCTCGAGGGCCTGGTGGGCGCCGAGAACGTCGTCGACGCCCAGACGCTCTACTACAAGATCAAGAACGTCAAGTCGGACAGCGAGATGGCGCTGATTCGCGACGCCGCGCTGATCGGCGACGCCATGCTGCGCGCGATGCTGGCGGTGGTGCGGCCGGGCCAACTGGAGACGCAGGTGGCCGCCTGGGCCTACTGGGTGGGCAAAGAGCTGGGCACCGAGGAGCAGGGTTGGGACGTGCTGGTGAACACCGGCGTCGCCAATCGCACGCTGGTCGGCAAGGCGCTCAACCGCCCCATCCGGCGCGGCGACTGGGTGCACTTGGGCGTGGGCCCCAAGCGCGACGGCCTGAACGCGTGCGTGCGGCGCTCGGTGGTGGCAGTCGAGGACCCCGCCATGCTGACCGAGTCGCAGCGCTACTGGCTCGATTTCATCGAGCGCGCCTACGTGGTGGGCGAGGAGGCCTACCGCCGTGTGGCGGCAGAGAACCTCCCCGCGCGTCTGCAGGAGCAGGCCTTGGTCGACTTTTTCGCGGCGCACTCGGACGAGGTCTCGCGGCGCTATGGCAGGCGCATCGAGCTGGAGCGGCTCAAGCCCTACACCGGCACGCACAACTCGGGCTACACCGAATGCCAGGAATTCTACGGCGCGATCACGCTCGACTCGAACGAGCCGCTGGCCGAGCAGGTGGTGACGATGCTGGACGTGGCGGTGCGCGGCATCGGCGACTATTGGGACGACGTGATCATTCCCGACATGGACTATGTGGTGATCGAGAACACGCTGGGCAAGTTCGGCACACGCGTAGAGCTGTTCAACCAGTTGCCGCTGAATGTGCAGGGGTTGGTGGGGAAGTAGCCCGGTAGCGTGGTGGAGCGCCAGGTTCTGCCCGGGCGCTCTATCTGCGGGGCTCTGCAGAGAAACTCATCTGCGGAAGACCTGTGCTATGGAGACAGGTGAAGGACAGATGGATGGTAACGCACGACAGCCCTGGGATCAGTTTCTCAACCCCGATATCCTGCGAGCCAATCTCATACAAGCTTCCGTCTATATCGCGGCGTTTGAAATACTCGAAGATGCCATTGTTGAGCGAATCTATGACTTCTACGTAGTGGGATACCGCAAGGCTGGTATCAGTGGCATAGTATCCGACACGCAGTACAATTGTGAAGTGCTGAATTTGAACAAAAGCCCGATATACGCTTCACTCCAGTGGCTAAAGAACGCTGAGGCAATTGTCGATAGCGATATTCTAATGTTTACGCGAGTAAAGCAGTGCCGAAACAAGATAGCGCATGAGATGGACCATATACTGGACATGGGACTTCCTCCTGAATTTGCGGACTGCTTCGGTGAAATAGTGTTGCTGCTTGACAAGATCGAGAGATGGTGGATCATCAATGTCGAGATTCCGACCAGCCCAGACACTGTGACGGAGGACATCAACGACGAGGACGTAACCCCCGGAGGCGTTCTGCTTGTGCGGGTACTGCTCGACATTGCCCTCGGATCGGAGGACGCGTCAAGGTACTACTACGACAGGCTGAAGCATCCGAGCAGAACCTAAGTCACGCGCGTAGGCCTGGCCGCGCCATGTTGCCGCGCCCGAAGACCCGCCTCACCAGTAGCGCTGCCGGCGTAGGGTGGCAGCCCGAGGATGGTCACGGGCGGTACGTCGACGCGCGTTTGGGAGTGAGCTCCTTTTGGGCTGGTTCTACCCGCACGGCCAGAGATGCCAGCCTCGCGTGGCCCACCAGAACACGCGTCCCAACTTGGCTCCACTAGAGGCCACTCAGAAGGGATTACCATGAGCGACATTCTGGATTCCTTGCTTCATCCAAGAGTCCTGACACACTGTAGGCAACTGTATGACGACGGACATTTCAAGCATGCCGCGCTTGAAGCAATGACGCAAGTTGAACTGGCACTCAAAGAGAAGTCGGGAGTGGATGGCAAGTACGGGGTAAGTCTTGTCACTAGTCTTTTTGGGAATGGAAAAGGCATTAAGCTTCGGGTGCCTTTTGGTGACGCAATGCAGGAGCACGCCGAAGCGTGTTTCAAGGGTGCGTTTGCCTATTACCGGAACTACTGTGCTCATGATGGTCACAAAGTAGATGATCAGATCTGTATTAGGATATTGGTGCTCGCTAGCGAACTGCTTGATCTGGTAGGCGCGTCACGGATAAGTTTTCGCGATGTTGGCGGAATCGCAGGACTCATAAGAGTTGGCACTTTTGGGAGCAAGGAGAGCGTTGTTGATTTGCTTCATCAACTCGATGGCGCTACCTTGCCCGACGATGATCTCGGCTGGCTTGAGGACTCTCTGCTTGGGCGCGGCTTTTCCTTTGATCAGGTAATGGCCTTGGTTGACACCGGCCTTGTGGAGTATGAATCACACGAATACCTTGTGCCGTTCGAGATGCTTGCCGAGCGAGATAGCCTTCCAGCAACTGTCGGCCAGTTCCACCTGACCGAGCTGGGCTGTAGCATTGCGTGTAGGGCATAGTGCCGATCCACCATGTACCCAGAACCGTGCGTTGACCATCCAGACGCCATTTCCTGAGCGACTGCCGTCGGCCGAGTAGAGACGTTGGAAGGGGCAAGTGAGCCTACGCCAGACCGGGTCATGCGTCTCCCTTCCAACGTCTCTACGGAAGCCTCCTTGCGTGCAGGCTACCTTGTTCCAAGGTCCAGAGCGCGCCCGCGCCTTTGCCGCGCAGTACGGCGCCGCAGCCAGTTACGGCGACTATCGCGCGCTGCTGGAGCGTGAGCGCGTCGACCTGCTGATCATCGCCACCTGGCCCCACCAGCACGAGGGCCACGTGCTCGCGGCCGTGGAGGCGGGCGTGCCCGCCATCCTGTGCGAAAAGTCGCTCAGCACGACCGGCGCCAGCGCCGCGCCGACGGCCTCATCCAGGCGCTCTAGGCCACGCTCACCTACCCCGCCGGCGTCATCGGCCAGATCGAATCCAGCCGGCTCGCGCCCTACAGCGAGCCGGTCGAGCTGCACGGCGAGACCGGCATCCTCACGCTCGACCACATCTGGACCTCCACCGACGCGAGCTACGTCGAAGTGGTCACCGGTCAGGAGTGGAACGGCAGCCTGACGCGCGAACGCGTCGAGTTGGGCGCGGCCAACCCCTGGGAGTGCCACATCGTCTACCTGTGCCACTGCCTGCACACCGGCGAGCAGCCGCGCTTCAGCATCGAAGAGTCGGTGCGCAACGTGAGCGTGATCGAGGCCATGCTCGAATCGGCCGCCACGGGCGTCTACGTCACGCCCACGGTCCCGCAGGGGTTCGCAACGTAGGGTGCGCACGCGCGTGGGAACAAGCGTCACGTGTGCGCCCGCCCTGGTGAGAGCACCGTAGGGGCGGTTCACGAACCGGTCCTACCACCGCGCCTGCGCCCGTTCGCGTCTTTGACACCCCACCCCATCGCGCTATCATTAGGTTTCGCCATATTCTTTGTCCAGGATACCCATGCAGACCTATCCCTTTACCGCCATCGTCGGCCAGGAACGGATGAAGCGCGCGCTGCTGCTCAACGCCATCAGCCCGCAGATCGGCGGCGTGCTGATCCGCGGCGA
>DIVQ01000042.1:26306-26509 GCA_002423325.1 Anaerolineales bacterium UBA6128
CCGCGCGCTGGCGCAACTGCTGCCCGAGATCGCGGTGGTGGCCGACTGCCCCTATGCCTGCGATCCGCTGGACGCCGACGCGCTCTGCGACCAGTGCCGCGAGCGCGCACAGGCCGGCGAGACACTGCCCGTGGCCACGCGGCGGACCCGCTTTGTCAACCTGCCCGTCAGCGCCACGGAGGACCGCGTGGTGGGCACGCTCG
>DIVQ01000184.1 GCA_002423325.1 Anaerolineales bacterium UBA6128
GCTGGTGCAGCTCACGCGCCTGCTCGTGGCGCGCAGCGGCGGACGCTTCGCCGTCTGCCACACGCTGATGCGCGGTCCCTCTGACCTGGCAGAGGCCGCGCTGGGCCCCGAACTGATGAGTCTGTCGATGTACGATCATCCCCACGAATTGCGGGCCTTCCTGGACGATGTCACCGGCATCTTTCTGCGGGTGCTCAAGGCCCAGGTGGACTGTATTCCGCAGATCGAGGGGGGCACGGTCAACTGGTGGGGCCTCTGGTGCCCGGGCACTTCAGTGCGCACGCAGTGCGACGCATCGGCCTTTCTCTCTCCGCGTCAGTACGCCGAGTGGTTCTTGCCGTGTGACGCGCGCATCTGCGAGGCCAACGACTATGGCGTTATCCACCTGCATTCCGGGTCGTTGCACACCATCGACGCACTGCTGACGGTGGACAAGCCGCAGGCCATTCAGGTGAGCCTGGACCCCCCGCCCAGCGGTCCCCCCTACGAGAGCTTGGTACCGCATTTCGACAAAGTGCTGCGCGGGGGCAAGTCTCTGATCATCGACGGCGACCTGACGCCCGCCCAGGTGCATCTGATGGAGGATCGCCTGCCAGAGGATGGCCGCTTTATCTGCGTGCGAGTGCCCTGGACGAACAGGTAGGACCGATGCCAGCGGTTGTCGTGCAGGATCTCGTCAAAACGTTTCGCGTGGCCGAGCGCCGACCCGGGCTGCTGGGCGCGATGAAGGGGCTGTTTCACCGCGAGTACCATACGGTACGCGCCCTCGACGGCGTCGGTTTCAGCCTGCAGCCCGGCGAGTTGGTAGGCTACATCGGGCCCAATGGCGCGGGCAAGTCCACCACGGTCAAGGTGCTGGCCGGCATCCTCGTGCCTGACTCGGGCCGCTGCGAGGTGCTCGGACAGGTGCCCTGGCAGGAGCGGGTCAGGCATGTGCGCAATATCGGCGTAGTGTTCGGCCAGCGCACCCAGCTCTGGTGGGACTTGCCGGTGATCGAGTCGTTCGATCTGCTGCGCGACATCTATGCCGTGCCGCAGGTGCAGTATGCCGCCACGCGCGACGAACTGGTGGCGCTGCTGGGGCTCGGACCCCTGCTGGACACGCCGGTGCGGCAGTTGAGCCTGGGCCAGCGCATGCGCTGTGACATTGTCGCCAGCCTGCTGCATCGCCCGGCGCTGCTCTTCCTGGACGAGCCAACCATCGGCCTGGACGCCGTGTCCAAGCTGGCAGTGCGCGATTTCCTGCTGCGGCTGCAACGTGAGCAGGGCGTGACCACGATTCTGACCACCCACGACATGGACGATATCGAGGCGCTGTGCACGCGGGTCATCCTCATCAACCACGGCAGCATTGCGTTTGATGGCACGCTGGAGGCGCTGCGCGGACGCGTGACACAGGAGCGCTACTTGACGGTCGAGTTCGCGGACGGCGGCGCCTGGCGCGACGAGCCCGATGTCACGGTGGTGCGCAGCAATGGTCAACGCTACACGCTGAGCTTTGATCCGCGGCAGATCGCGGCCGCCGACCTGATCGCGCGCATCGCGGCGCGGTACCCGGTGCGCGACCTGCTGGTGGAGAACCCGCCGATTGAGACGATCATCGCGCGCTTGTACGACGAGGATCAGCCATGAGCGCCTACCTTTCGACGTTTCAGGCGCGCGGCCGAGTGCTGTTGCAGTACCGCGAGGCCGCGCTGGCCGGCGTGGTCACGCAGCTTTTCTGGGGCGGCATCCGCATCATGATCTATGAGGCCTTTTACCGCTCCAGCAGCGCGGCCCAGCCGATGAGCTACGCCCAAACGGTAACCTACCTCTGGCTGATCCAGGCGATGTTGCTGCTTGTGCCCTGGCGCGTCGACCCCGAGGCCGCCGCCAGTATTCGCGATGGCAGCGTGGCCTACGAAATGGTGCGCCCCGCCGACCTGTACTGGTACTGGTTCAGCCGGGGGCTGGCGCAGCGCGTGCTGCCGGTGCTGATGCGGGCTGCGCCGATCTTTATCATCGCGATGCCCTTCTTTGGGATGCAGGCGCCCGTATCGGCGGCGGCCGCGCTGGCCTGGGTGGCGTCCATCGGGGCGGCGGCGCTGCTGAGCTGCGCCATCACGATGCTGGCGACCATCTCGCTGCTGTGGAGCGTCGCCGGCGACGGCGTCTCGCGTCTGCTGGCCACGCTGGCCTCGCTCCTTTCCGGCAGCGTTGTGCCGCTGCCTTTCTACCCCGACTGGGCCCAGCCCGTGCTGAACGCCCTGCCGTTCCGCGGGCTGATGGACATCCCCTTTCGAGTGTATACGGGTGACGTAACGCTCGGCCAGTGGCTGCCGCTGCTGGGACATCAGTTGATTTGGACGGCGGTGCTGGTGCTCATCGGACGCTGGCTGTTGGCGCGCGGCCTGCGGCGGCTCGTTGTGCAGGGGGGCTGACGAATGGCCGATGCAGTGCGGCTCTACACGCGCTATATCGGCGCCTCACTGCGGGCGCAGATGCAGTACCGCGCCTCGTTTATCATGAACGCGCTGGGGCACTTGGCGATCACCGCGGGCGAGTTCCTGAGCCTTGCGGCTCTGTTCGGCCGCTTTGGCAACATCGACGGCTGGACGTTGCCGGAGGTGGCTCTGTTCTATGGGCTGGTGAGCTGCGCATTTGCGCTGTGCGAGGGTGTGGCGCGCGGCTTTGACGATTTCTCGCGCACCATCCGGAACGGTGATTTCGACAGGTTGCTGGTGCGCCCGCGCAGCACGTTGCTGCAGGTGGCCGGGCAGGAGCTGCAACTGCTCAGAGTGGGCCGCTTTCTGCAGGGGCTGGCGGTACTGATCTGGAGCGCAGCGACACTGGGGATTGCCTGGACGCTGCCCAGGATTCTGCTTGTGTTGGGCGCGGTTCTGGGAGGGGTCTGCCTGTTCTACGGATTGTTCGTGCTGCAGGCCACGCTCTGTTTCTGGACGGTACAGTCGCTCGAAGTGATGAACACGCTAACCTACGGCGGCGTGGAGACGGCGCAGTTTCCGGTCACCGTCTACCGCGCCTGGTTCCGCAACATTTTCATCTATGTCGTGCCGCTGGCTTGCGTCACCTACTTTCCGGCGCTGGCGATCCTGGATCGAGCCGACGCCCTGGGTTCGCCGACCTGGTTCCAATGGCTCGCGCCGTTGGTAGGCGTGGGTTTCATGGCGCTGGCCCCCCAGGTATGGCACTTTGGGGTGCGACACTACCGGTCGACGGGGAGCTGACAGCGCAACGGCAGAGACAGGCCCAAGTCAGGCGATTGTCAGCATTCCGCTGGCTATTCGTCAGATGTATGTTTGGTTAGGCGTCACGGTCATGCTAGAATAAGCGTTCGTACGTGAGCGCATCAGTAACTTGCGTCTCGCGCAACGGATTCTGCAGCGATGAAGGAGAAACACAGATGGCGATCTGGCACACCATGGACCGCCAGGCGTTGCTGAGCAACCTGGAAACGACTGAGGAGGGCCTGAGCTCAGAACAGGTCAAGCAGCGGCTGGAGCAGTACGGCCCCAACCAGTTGCGGGAGGGCGGGCTGCGCAGCCCCTGGCTGGTGCTCGCGCAGCAGTTCACCGATATCATGGTGATCGTATTGTTGGTGGCGGCTGTGCTTTCGTACGTCGTCGGCGATGCCAAAGACGCCATCATGATCCTCATCATCGTGGTGCTGAACGCGCTGCTCGGATTCAGCCAGGAATACCGCGCCGAACGGGCCATCGCGGCGCTCAAGAAACTGACCGTGGCCACGGTGCGCGTCAAGCGCGATGGCCACGTGCAGGAGGTCTCCGCCGAAGGCATCGTGCCGGGCGACCTGATCATGCTCGATGCTGGCGCGCGAGTGCCCGCGGACGCGCGTCTGCTTGAGGCGATCAACCTGCGCGTGGAGGAGGCGGCGCTCACCGGCGAATCGGTGCCGGCGGAAAAGAGCGTCGAAGCGCTGCCCGAAGTGAGTTTGCCAGTTGGCGATCGTCGCAACATGCTCTTCATGGGCACGGCGGTCACCTACGGCCGGGCCACGGCGGTTGTGGTGGATACGGGCATGGAGACCGAGCTGGGCAACATTGCTGCCATGCTGCAGTCGGTGGGAGAGGAACGGACGCCTCTGCAGCGCCGCATGGCCGAACTGGGCAAGTGGCTGGCCGTGGGCGCCCTCGTGCTGTGCGCGATCGTGTTTGCCGCGGGTGTGTGGCGCGGCGAGGGCATCAGCGAGATGCTCCTCACTGCCATCAGCCTGGCCGTGGCTGCTGTACCCGAGGGACTGCCGGCGGTGGTCACCATCGCTCTGGCTCTGGGGGCGCAGCGTATGGTGCGCCGCAACGCGCTGATTCGCAAGCTTCCGGCCGTGGAGACACTCGGGTCGGTCACCACTATTTGCTCGGACAAGACTGGCACGCTGACCGAGAACCGCATGACGGTCACGATACTGGATGTAGCCGGCGAGACGCTC
>DIVQ01000091.1 GCA_002423325.1 Anaerolineales bacterium UBA6128
CTGCGACTTGACCTTGCAGGCTTGCCGGTCTGGCAGGATTGGCCGTTCTGGGCGATTCTCGCGTTGGCGGTGCTGGCGGACCTGCTCTCGTTCGGCTGGATGGCGGCGCGCTATGCGGGGCTGCCACAGAGCGTTCCGCTGCACGTGGTGGGCAGCGGCGAGGTGGCCCGGATCGCCTCCAAGGCCAGCCTGCTGATCATCCCGGCGTTGGGGTCGACGGCCACGCTGGTCAATGGGCTTTTGGGGTTTGTGCTGCACGCACGCGAGCGCGTCGGCGCCTGGCTGCTTCTGATGGCGGTCGTGCTCGTGCATGTGATCACCATTCTGGCGCTGTTCAAGGTGCTGGGCTGATGTCTCCCTGGGTGGCGCTGCTGCTGGAGCTGGCGGCGGGTGCGCTGGTTGGCTGGGCAGGCCATGCGCTGGGCACGCTGACCGCCGGCGCTGCGCTCGTTCTGGCGCTGGTCAGTGCGTTCTGCAGCGTATCGGGGGGCTGGGCCTGGGGCGCTGTTCTCTTGCTGGCGGTGCTCAGCAACTGTCTGTGGCAACGATATCGCAACAGCCGGCTGCCGGGGGCACGGGCGGGTCGCGTGGGCTGGGTGGGGTTGTCCGCCAGTCTTGTCTGGCCGGTGGTCCTGGCCGGGATGCACCGCCTGTTGGGCGCTGGCGGATATGCGGCGGCGTTCGTCGGGGCCCTGGCCGCGCTGACGGCGGATGGTTGGGCCACACACCTCGGGATGTTGAGCAGGCAGCCGCCGAGGCTGTTGCTGTTGCGACGTCGCGTGGCGCCGGGGACTCCGGGTGCAGTGACCCTGATGGGCCACATCGCGGCGCTTAACGGCGCCTGGCTGGTGGGCCTGGCAGCGATGTACCTGCTTGTGGCGCAGTCGGCGCTGCAGCCGCCGGGCGGATGGGATCGCGCACTGCGTTGGCTGCCGCTGTGCGCGACGCTCGGGGGGTTGGCCGGCTGTCTTGTCGACAGCTTTTTGGGGGCTACGGCTCAGGCGCTGTACCACTGCGAGCAGTGCGACGCCTACAGCGAGACGCCCGTGCATGACTGCGGGCGTCCGGCGGTGCCCGTGCGGGGCTGGCCCTGGCTCACCCATGACGGTGTGAACCTGGTCAGCACGGTCGTCGGTGCTGCGGTTTCGGCAACCCTCTATTGGGGGCTTGCAAAGAGTGGCGTGCCGTGGTAGAATGGTGATAATGCTCATATCGGGTTAGTATGGGCAAGGCCCTAACATTCAAGCATGGTTAGAGGAGGTTCGGTCCATGGGTCACAAGGAAACCATCTTTGACGGGATCCTCAAGGGGAATATGAAGGCCGTACAGGAGGCCACGGGTGCCGCCTTGGAGGAAGGCGTCTCGGCTGGCAGCCTGTTGAACGAGGCGATGATCCCCGCAATGGCCGAAGTCGGGCGCCTGTTCGAGGCCAACGAGTACTATGTGCCGGAAATGCTCATCGCGGCGCGCGCGATGAAGGCCGGTCTGGCGTTGCTGCGCCCCAAGTTGGTTGCTGAGGACGTCAAGCCGCTCGGTAAGGTGGCCCTGGGCACCGTCAAGGGCGACCTGCACGACATCGGCAAGAACCTGGTTGCGATCATGATCGAGGGCGCGGGCTTTGAGATCGTCGACCTCGGCGTCGATGTCAGCCCGGATCAGTTCGTCGCCGCAGTGCGCGACAAGGGCGCCGGTGTGGTGGGCCTGTCGGCCCTGCTGACGACGACCATGCCCAGTATGAAGACGACCATCGACGCGCTCAAGGAAGCAGGCTTGCGCGATCAGGTCAAGATCATCATCGGCGGCGCCCCTGTGACCCAAAAGTACGCCGACGAGATCGGGGCCGATGGTTACGCGCGCGACGCCGCTGGCGCGGCTACGCTGACCAAGAAACTGCTCAACGTCTAGTTCTTCTGTTCACAGAGGGCGGGCCACACGGCCCGCCCTTTTTGCGTTGGTGACGAGGTGGATTGGGTCGTGATGTTGGCCGAGGCGAGGTGGTACTGAACCAGGCGAGACCCTGTTGTCCCTTCCAACGTCTCTGCGAACCGGCCGCCGACGCGTGTCGGCGCTCCCCATCCCACTCGCCAGAGCGACGTAACCGGTGTATAATCGCAACATGGCCAACGAACGACCGCCCGACACCGACCGAGTGGTTTCGCCCAGCCTGCGCGTGGAAGATGGCGCCAACGAGCAGAGCCTGCGCCCGCGCAGCCTGTCCGAGTACATCGGACAGGAGCGTGTGGTGGAGAACCTGCGCGTCTTTCTGGACGCCGCCCGCGGACGCGGCGAGGCCATGGACCACGTGCTGCTGTACGGGCCGCCCGGTCTGGGCAAGACCACGCTGGCCAACGTCATCGCCAACGAGATGAGCGTCAGCATCAAAGTCACCTCGGGCCCGGCCATCGAACGGCCGGGAGACCTTGCTGCGGTGCTCACCAACCTGCAAAAGGGCGACATCCTGTTTATCGACGAGGTGCACCGCCTCAGCCGCATGGTTGAAGAGGTGCTCTACCCGGCGATGGAGGACTATGCGCTGGACGTCGTCATCGGCAAGGGGCCGGCGGCCCGCATCATCAGGCTCAACCTGCCACGTTTCACACTGGTGGGCGCAACCACGCGTATCGCGCTGATGACCTCGCCCCTGCGCGATCGCTTCGGCGTAACCTACCGCCTCGACTTTTACAGCGAGCCGGCGATGGCCTCTATCGTGCGGCGTTCAGCCGACATCCTGAGCGTGCCCATCGACGAAGCGGGCGTGCGCGAGATCGCCAGCCGTTCGCGCGGCACGCCGCGTGTGGCCAACCGCCTGCTGAAGCGCGTGCGCGACTATGCCCAAGTGCGTGGTCGCGGCGTCATCGACGCCGACATCGCACAACGCGCTCTGGCATTGCTTGAGGTGGACGCCCTGGGGCTGGACACGTCGGACCGCCGGGTGCTGGTGACGCTGGTCGACAAATTCGACGGCGGCCCGGTGGGCCTGGACACACTCGCTGCGGCGCTCAATGAGGACGGCGACACCATCCAGGACGTCTATGAACCCTACCTGATCCAGTTGGGCTTTCTGGAGCGCACCCCGCGCGGCCGTGTGGCGACGCGGCGCGCCTATGAGCACATCGACCGGGCCTGGGACGAAGCGCGTGCCGCGCAGGCCAGCCTGTTCTGATGGGGGAGATGGCGCCACAGACCGACGCGGGCAAGCGCCTTTTGCTGCACATCTGTTGCGGCCCGTGCGCTACCTGGTCGGTGTTGCACTTGCGCGAAGCGGGCTGGGACGTCACCGGCTACTGGTACAACCCCAACATCCACCCCTTCTCTGAGCACGAGCGCCGGCGCGAGAACCTGGTGTCGTTTGCTGAGCAGGCGGGGCTATCGATGGTGTGGGATCCGGGGTACGAGATGCCCGCATTTCTGCGCGCCGTGGTGGGTCAAGAGGCCTTTCGCGAGCGCTGCAAGGTCTGCTACTGGATGCGGCTCGAACGCACGGCGCGGGCGGCTGCGGCGGGCGGCTATGATGCGTTCTGCACCACGCTGCTCATCAGCCCCTATCAGGACCAGGCGGCCATCCGACGCATCAGCGATGAGCTCGGGGCAGTATATGGCGTGCCATTCTACTTTGAGAACTTGCGACGGGGTTACGCCGAGACGCCGCGACTTGCCAAGCAGTTCGAGCTCTACCGGCAGCGCTACTGTGGCTGCATGTATAGCGAGTATGAAGCGCTGACGCACACCACCATAGGCTGATTGGCCGCGTTGGCTGTTGGAGATCGATCCGCTCGGGTCGCCGGATGCCAATGCGGCACGTGGGCAGCGCCGCAGCCCACGATGTTGCTGAACGTGATCGCGCCTGACGCGTGCGTTGGGGCGGGCACGCGTGTCCGGCCAGCCGCTCGCCGTCCATCAGCACGGTGAGTCCCAAGGGGCTTACGCCCCTGCATAACCTAACTCCAAGAGGCCACGGTGTCGTGCTAACTGCAGCCTTTGACTATGTCCTGCCCCCCGAACTGATCGCTCAGACGCCCATCGAGCCGCGCGACGCTTCGCGCCTGTTGGTGCTCGATCGGTCACAGCGCGCGCTGGCGCATCGCACCTTTCGTGACATCAGCGACTATTTGAAGTCTGGCGACTTGCTGGTGGTCAACGAGACACGCGTGATCCCGGCGCGGCTGCACGCCGTCAAGCTTCCCAGCGGCGGCAAAGTCGAGTTGCTGCTGCTGGCCAAGCGCGATCGGCTGTGTTGGGAGGCGCTGGTCAAGGGACGCAAGGTGGCGGTGGGTCAGCGTTTGGCGCTTGCTGGCAGGGATGAGGCGCCTGTCAGCCCCGTCGTGGGCAGGGTAGAGGCAATCACCGAGGCGGGCGGACGCCTGATCCGCTTTGACGAGCCGGTGGAGCCGCACCTGCAGGGGTTGGGCAGTGTGCCTCTGCCGCCCTACATCCACACGCCACTGGCTGACGCTGAGCGCTACCAGACGATCTATGCGCGTGAGGAAGGGTCGGTGGCGGCCCCCACAGCGGGGTTGCACTTTACGCCCGAGCTGCGCGCGCGGCTGGATGCCCTGGGCGTGGACTGGGCCACGGTGCTGCTGCATATCGGGCTGGACACTTTTCGCCCCGTGACCGAGGAGCAGGTCGAGCAGCACCACATTCATACCGAATACTGTCGCCTGAGTGCGCAGACGGCGGCATGCATTAACCGGGCGGTGAACGAGGGGCGGCGCGTGGTTGCCGTGGGTACCACCTCGGTGCGGGTGCTGGAGACGGCCGCGCAGGGCCTGGAACGGGGCGTGCAGCCCTTCGATGGGCCTACCCGCCTGTTCATCTATCCCGGGTACCATTTTCGCGTGGTCGACGCCATCGTCACCAACTTTCACCTGCCGCGTTCTTCGTTGCTGATGCTGGTGTCGGCCTTTGCCGGNNCTACCGCTTCTACAGCTTTGGCGACAGCATGCTGATCCTGTAGGCGTCGCGCGCGAACGGCGCGCAGGTTGGTCGGCGTGCCCCGTTCGGTGTACAATGGCGCCCATATCGGCGGCTGACAAGGCTTTGACCAGTCAGGAGACGATCGCATGGAAAAGACGCGACTGGGGTTCGTGCCGTGCCACCGTTACCCGTACGACGAGGACTGGGCCACCGGCATGCGACAGCGCTGCCTTAAGGCGTTGCGCGGCGTGGGCGGCGTCGACGTCGTCACGCCCAGCCCGGCCCTGATGCACAACGGCCTGGTTCGCGATGACGCGGGCGCTCAGGCGGCCATCGACCTTTTCGCGCAGCGCGGCGTGCAGGGGCTGTTGCTCGGCGCAATGTCGTACGGCGACGCGCTGGCGGCCTGCACGGTGGCCCAAGCGCTGAACGTGCCGGCGCTGTTGTTCGGGACACGCGAGGGGCTGCCCCCTGCGGAGGGCGCTCCGCGCTCCGATGCCTACGGCGGCATGCTCGCGATTGCGGCCGGGCTGCAGCGTCGCGGGATTGCCTACGAGTTTGGCGGTACGTTCTACCCGGAAGACGATGCTTTTGCCGAGGCGGTCGATGCGTTTGCGCGCGGCTGTGCGGCAGTGCACGCCCTGCAGGGCGCGCACGTGGGGCTCCTGGGTGCGACGCCCGAGCGTGATGAGGATGCGCAGCCGAACCCTGGCGCGCTGCTGCAGCGCTGGCGCGTTCGCGTGGCGCCGATGGATTTGGCGGCCGCGCTCGCCCAAGCGCAGGAACTGGCGGCCGACGACCACCGTGTGGTGGCGACGGTGCGCAGCATCATGAAGGAAGCCAACTGCGCCGCCTGCAGTGACACGGCCCTGGCTTCGATGGCGCGCCTGGAGCTGACTCTGCAGGCGCTGTGCAAGGACCAGGACCTGGCAGCCTTGGCAGTTTCAACCGCCAGCGATGTACAGACGCGGCACGGCATCGCCTTTGGTTCGGCGCTGAGCAGAACAGCTTCCGACGGTCTGCTGATCTGCGGCTCTGCGGACATATTCGGCGCGCTGAGCATGCTGGTGCTGCGCGCGGCTGCCCACAAAGACGGCGAGCCGGCCTGTGTCCAGCTGGGGATGCGTCACCCCGACGAGCGCAATGTGGTGCTGGTACGTGCGACAGACGGGGCGCCGCTCAGCCTGGCGGCTGATGCTGGCGCCGTGGTGCTGCGCGAGCAGGCGGAGCTCGCGGCGCAGGTCGGCGTGGAAAAGGCGCAGGGCGCGTACGAATTCGCGCTCAAGCCCGGCGCCGTCACGCTGTGCCGGTTGGCGGAGACGGGCGGTCAGTTCAAGATGTGGATCGCCGGCGGCGAGGTCGTGTCCGGTGAGGAGGGCTTCCGGGGCGTGTGGGGCTGGGTGCGACTGAAGGATCTTGAGCGCGGCTACCGAACTCTGGCAGAGCGTGGCATGCCGCCGCGCGCCAGCCTCATCTATAGCGACGTGGCCGACGGATTGCAGAGCATGTGCCGCTTCGCCAACATCGAAGCGGTGCGGCTATAGCCCAAGGGCAAAGAGTCCTGCGAAGGACTCATACAGGGAGGTCGATCTGTCAGTGAGACGCAAACTGGTGCATTTTCTGGCGCTGCTGGCGCTGTGCAGTGTCTGGCTGAGTGGCTGTGGGGGCGGAGCGCTGCTGACCGACGTCAGCATTCGTCCTGAGGTCATTTCGCCCAACGCCGATGGCACGGACGACATCGCCGAGATCAAGTATACCCTGACGCGGCAGTCGTTCATCTCTATCTATCTGCTCGACCAGGAGGGGCAGCGGCATGACTTTCGCGTCAACCAGCGACGCTCCAAGGGGCCGCGAACTGCCTATTTTGGCGGCGTGGTGAGCGACAGTCTGCTGCCGGATGGCGCATACACCTGCGTGTTTGAGGCGACCGACGAGCGCGGGCACACCGAGGTTGGCAGGCTGCCCATCACGATCATGGACGGCGACAAAGAGCNNGAGATCCTCAACCTCAGTATCTGGCCCAACAGCTTTACCCCCAACCGCGACGGTGTCACCGACCGCGTCAAGGTGAGCTATGTGCTGAGCAAAGAGGTGAATCAGGTGTGGGTGAACGTGGTGGCCGCGGACGGCACCCGCTACCCGGTGGCGGAGGACAACATCCGCGAAATGGGCGCCGCCGGCCCCCACGAGCACGACTATGACGCCGGCATCGACGCCGGCGCCGAGCCGCCGCCGGATGGCGACTATACGGTGGTAGTGGAGGCCGAGGACGCGGTGGGTAACAAGCGCCGTGCAGAGGGCGCCCTCACGATCACCGGCGGCGGCGTGCCACGCGTGGTCATCGTGAACGGCGCGGCCGACTTTACGCCCAAGGTGGTGCCGCTCGGCGATACGCTGACCTTTACCTGCACCGTCAAGAACACCGGTCTGGTGCCAGTGCGCACCAAGGGACCCGATTCGGGGACGATCTACACCACCTCTGAGAACTTTAACGCGCTGGCCGAGTACGAGGAGCCAGGCATCTTTCGCGTGGGGCTGGACTATGAGGGCAACAGCTCTGGCCGGCAGTACCCCTTCCGTTGGCAGCTGGGTACCGATGCCGAGTTGACCGAGATCGACATGGGCTCCGGCCCCTACACCTACCTGATGCCCGGGCAGACCGTCACCGTGGTGGGGCACCTGCGCATCACCGACGAGCCGAACAAGGTGGCGCCCTACTACTGGATCGGGCTGATTCATGAGCAGGTGGAGTTGGTGCAGGACCGCGTGGAAGCGACGCAGATCTCGGTGGGCTTTTGATCGATGGATCTGGGGATCGTTGTCGTCAGCTATAACACGCGCGAGTTGACGTGTGACTGTCTGGCGTCGGTGTATGCCGCGCTGGGCAGCGGGGCGCTCCAGGCGCACGTCTGGGTGGTGGACAATGCCTCCAGCGACGGCAGCGTCGAAGCGCTTCGGGCGCGATTCCCGCAGGCGACGGTGCTGGCCAGCGCAGCGAACCTGGGCTTTGCCGGCGCCACCAATCTGGGCGTACAGCAGATGCTGGCCGACGGCGCCCAGCCTCGCCATCTTTTGCTGCTCAACCCCGATACGCTGGTGGCGCCGGACGCGCTGACGCTGCTCGTCGACTGGCTGGATCGGACCCCCGACGCCGCAGTGGCCGGAGCGCAGTTGTGCTATGCCGACGGCTCTTTTCAACATGGCGCGTTCCATTTTCCGACACTGCTGATGGCCCTGTTTGACTTTGTGCCGGCGCACTATCGTGTGCGCGAGTCCTGGCTCAACGGACGCTATCCGCGCCGGCTGTATGCGCGCGGCGAGCCGTTTGCGATTGACCATCCGTTGGGCGCCGCCATGCTGGTGCGCTGGCAGGCTTGGGAACAGGTGGGCGCGCTGGACGAGGGCTATTTCATGTACTGTGAAGAGATTGACTGGTGCATGCGGGCACGCAGCGCCGGCTGGCGCTGCGGCTGTGTGCCGCGCGCACGGGTGACGCACCTGGGCGGGCAGAGTGCGCAGCAGTTTCGTGACACGATGTTCGTGGCCCTGTGGCGCAGCCGCCAGCGTCTGTTCAGTCGGCACTATGGCCGCTGCTATCGCTGGGTGGTGAACGCGATTGTGCGCTGGGGCATGCGCATTCGCAGCCGGGAGGCGCGGCGCGCGCTGGCGCAGGGACGGATCGGCGCGGATGAGGCCGCCGGAAGGCTGGAGGCCTACGCGCAGGTTAGGGGGCTGTACGGTGGCTAAGTTGAGCGCAGCGGTTCTGGCCGGCAACAGCGAGGACGACATCGCTGAGTGCCTGGTGAGCCTGGATTGGGCGGACGAGCGCATCGTCATCCTCGACACGCGCAGCACCGACCGCACCGCGGGAATCGCCGACCTGTTGGGCGCGCGCGTAGTGCCCAATGCCTTTGTCGATTTCGCGCAGCAACGTGAGTTCGGCCTGACGTTGCCGCAGCACGAGTGGCTGTTCTATGTCGACTCGGACGAGCGCGGTACGCCCGCTCTGGGCGAAGAAATCCGGCGCGCCGTGCAGCGAGAGGACGTCGTGGGCTGGTGGGTGCCGCGGCGCACCTTTATCTGGGGTTGCGAGATCCGCCATGGCGGTTGGAGCCCCGACTATCAGCTGCGCCTGCTCAAGCTTGGGCACGTGCATTATGACCCGCAGCGGCGTGTGCATGAACTGCCGATTCTGGATGGGGACGCCGGCTATCTGAGCGAGCCGCTCATCCACTACAACTATCGCACTTTTCGGCAGTTCGTGGACAAGCAACGCCAGTACATCGCCTACGAGGCCGATATCCTGTTCCAGCGCGGGGTGCGGCCCAAACCCTGGACCTATGGCCTGCAGCCGCTGCGCGAGTTCTGGCGACGTTATGTGCGGCTCGGTGGCTGGCGTGACGGGCTGTGCGGGCTGGTACTGTGCGCCGCGGTGGCCTGGTACTATGGGTTCGTGGTGACGGTCAAGCTGGGACGGTTGTGGCGCGCGGGTGCGGCGTCCGGCTGACGGATTGCACTCGCCGTGACGGTCATGAAAAAGGGGAGGCGTATGCCTCCCCTTTTGTTCGTCAGGCGCTCAGGCCAGTTCGGGCTGGAGCAACCCGTAGCCTCCATCGCGACGCCGGTAGACCACGCAAAAGGCGTTGCTGGTGGTGTCGTAAAAGGCGAAAAAGTCGTGCCCCAGCAGCTCCATCTGTTCGATGGCCTCATCCACGTCCATTGGGCGCGTCTGGAACTTTTTCACGCGCACGAGTTCGCCGTCGGCCTCACCCTCCGGCTCGGCCGCTGCGGCCTGCTGCTCAGCGGCGGCGCGTGCGCGCGAGTGCCAGTGCTTGCCCTTGTAGCGTGCAATCTGGCGTTCAATCTTGTCAATAACGGTATCAATCGAAGTCTGCATATCCGCCGAGCGGTCCTCGGCGCGTAGCAACGAGCCGCCAACGCGCAGTGTTAGCTGAACGACCTGGCGGTCATCGGCGGCCTTGGCGGAGGCCTTGGTCAGTTCGACACGAGCCTCATCAATGTTGGGCAGGTAGCGGTCCAGACGCGAGACCTTTTTCTCGATATACTCACGCAAACGGTCGGGCACGTCCACGTTCTTGGTCTTGATAATGATATTCATACGGGGCTCCTTTCTGCGGGCATTGCTTAGTCTGGAAGGTGCAGAGCCTTCGCGGGATCATACAGACCCCGCCTCCAGCAAGCGGGGCAATACTAACACGGGACATCGACCTTGTCAATGGTGTGCGGCTGCCATTACCTGCAATCAACCCCTTGTGCTATGATGCCGCGTATTGTTCCAGTCTTCTCAGAGGGAGTCGTCATGCTGCTGGGCATACTGCTGGCGTTGGGCCAGACCATCTCGTGGGCGGGCGCATCGATTGTTCTGCGGCGGCTGTCTGCCGAACACGATGCCACGGTGCTGAATGGACTGCGGAGCCTGGCGGCGCTTTGCGTCATCCTCCCGCTGGTCTGGATCACGGGGCAGCAAGGCGGCTGGGCTGCGTTGGATTGGCGCAGTCTGCTCTATATCGTGGGGGCTACGCTCGCGGGCGGCGTGGTGGGCGACAGCCTGTACATTGCAGTTCTCGACATGATCGGGGTGGCACGCACGCTGCCGATCACGAACTCGTTCCCGATGTTCACCCTGCTGTTGAGCGCGTTGTTGCTGGACGAGCCGATCACATGGCTGATGGTGGCCGGGATCGTGCTGGTGCTGCTGGGCGGCTATCTGGTGACGCAGCCGAGCCGTGGCAAGCATGCCACGATGGGGCCGCCGCCGGCCAAACGACTGGGGCTGGGCGTGGCGCTGGCCGTGTTGGTGGCCTTGCTGTGGGCCGGCGCGGCGGTGGCGCTTTCGATCGGGTTGCGGCAGGTGCCGGCGCTCATCGTGGTGAATGTGCGACTGAGTGTCGTGGCCTGCCTGTCACTGGTGCTGGCGACGATCCGGGGCAAGATTGGTCAGGTAGCCCGTTTCCGCGGGCCGGAACTGCGCAGGCTGCTGCTGAGCAGCCTGTTGGGCTCAGTCGGAGCGGCCACGCTCTATATCCTGGCGCTGGAGCAGATTGGTCCCAGCCGCGTGACCACCGTCAACGCCACGTTGCCGTTGTTCGGGGCCGCGTTCAGCTATTTGTTTCTGCGCGAGCGGCTCAGTCCGCTGATGTGGGCCGGCACGGTGCTGACCGTCGCCGGTCTTGTTCTGGTGGTGCTCTAGGCTTGCCGCTTGACAGGGTGTGCCAGCCGGACTATTCTCCCACCGCTGGCACGCCCGTGGCGGCGGACACTATGTCCGAACGTGCTCACGATGAGGAGGCGCTCTGTGCGAATTGTTGATCTGCGCAGTGATACCGTAACCCTGCCCAGCCCCGCGATGCGCGAGGCCATGTACCGCGCCGAGCTGGGTGATGACGTCTATGGCGAAGATCCGACGGTTAACCGTTTGGAAGAGTTGTCTGCGGAGCGTCTCGGGATGGAGGCCGCACTGTTTGTGGTCAGCGGCACCATGGGCAACCTGGTCGCGCTGCTCACGCACTGCGGGCGCGGCGATGAGGCCATCATGGGCTCAGAGTCGCACACGTTGTACTATGAGCAGGGCGGCGTATCGGCCTTGGGCGGCGCCATCATTCGCTCGGTGCCCAACCTCCCCAACGGCATGCTGGACCCCGAGGATGTGCAAAACGCGGTGCGCGATCCTGCGAATGTGCACTACCCGCGCACGGCCCTCATCTGTATGGAGAACACACATAATCGCTGCGGCGGCGCCGTGCTGTCGCCCGCGCAGATGGCCACCATCCGCGCGGTAGCGCTACGCAACAACGTGCCGGTGCACCTGGACGGGGCGCGCATCTTTAACGCGGCCGTCGCGCTGGGCATCCCCGCCAGCGAGATCGCTGCGCAGGTTGACACGGTGCAGTTCTGCCTGAGCAAGGGCCTGGCGGCGCCGGTGGGCTCGATGGTTTGCGGATCGGCGGCGTTCATCAAGGCAGCGCGCCGCACCCGCAAAGTCGTCGGAGGCGGCATGCGCCAGGCTGGTGTGATCGCGGCAGCCGGAATCGTGGCCCTCGAGCAGATGGTGGACCGCCTGGCTGATGACCACGCCAACGCCCGCGTGCTGGCCGAGGGGCTGGCGAACATGCCCTGGTTCGATGTAGACATGGCGAGTGTGCAGAGCAACATCGTTCGGTTCGGAGTGCGCGCGGCCAAGGCGCCGCTGCCCCAAATCGCGCAAGCCCTCGCCGCGCAGGGCGTCAAGATCAACCCGACCAGCGCCGTGCACTTTCGCGCGGTTACCCACTATGGTCTCGACCGTGCCGACATCGACGCGGCGCTCTCGACCTTTAGCAAGGTGATGACAGAGTTGGCATGAAGAGGGTAACGGGTTTTCAGGCATCGTTCTCTGACCCCTGGTTTCTGTTGCTGCTGTTCACAGCGCTCGGCATGGGGACCCTGGCCGTCAAGCAGCCGGTGCGCCTGTCCCTGTTGTGGACCGCGCTGGCTCTGCTGAGCGTGGTGTATGTCAGCGGCAACAAGGTGCAGATGAGCTACACGTTGCCCAACGTCGGTCGAGGCTTGCTGCTGGGGCTGGTCATCGCCGTGCCGCTGCTCGCCTTCCTCGCCAATCCGTTGCGCACTTTCAACGAGACGCTATACGCCACGAATGATGTAGCCTACCTGTACCTGCAGGTCTGTTTTGCGGCAGCGCCCGCCGAAGAGTTCTTCTTCCGCGGGATCGTGCAGCAAAAAAAGGGGCTGTGGCCCGCCGTTGGCGCCTATGGCGTTGCGCTGCTGGTGCTGTTTCTCCCGCACACGCCGCTACCGATCGCATTGCTCGTCCTCGTGGCGATGGGTCTGGTGGGGTTGGTCTGCGGCTATGTCGCCGCCAAGCACGGTCTGGCAGCTGCGATCGCTTGCAGGCTGGTGGTCGCGTTGTTGGTGCAGGTGTTCCCGTCTTTCTTTGTTATCCTGCGCATGCTGTTCGCCTGACACAAGGAGGCTGGTTGTGACCTGTTACGGCACATCGACATGCACGACCGACAGGCTGCGTTCGGACGAGGCCTTTGACCTGATCGCGGCCGCGGGCTTTACCGAGATCGAGCTATCGGGCTATGTGGGCTGTTTTGAGCGCTGGGAGGCCAGGCCTGCAGCCTATCTGGGCCAACGGCTGAATGCCAGTGGACTGTGGGCGCGCACCGTGCATGTGCACGGGCCGGGCTGGCCGCTCGGCGATCCCGACGAGGCGCGCCGGACGGCGGCGCTGGACGCGGCGGCAGCCGCGCGCGAAACTCGCTCGGGCGGAGATCGGTGTAGAGTACGTTCATACCTTCCTCCTCAGGTAGCGCGTTGGGCGTGAAAGCCTACCCCGTCCGATGGTCAACCCACTCCACGATGGTCCCAACCAGCGCCTGCTCCTCGTCGTCCAGCGCCCAGAAGAGCAGCCCGGCGTGCCCCTGGTCGGCGTAGACCACCAACTCGCTCTGGTTGCCCGCGGCCTGTAGCGCGGCGCGGAAATCCGCGCTGATGTGCTGCGGCACCGTTGTGTCGGCGTCGCCGTGCAGCAGCAGCGTGGGCGGCAAGTCGGGGCGCACCCAGGTCATCGGCGAAGCGGCCGCATAGTTGTCGATGCCGCCCATCACCTTCTCCATGATGATCGGTCGCTGCCTCTTGTTGCGGAAGAAGGCGTCCTCGGCGGCGATGTCGTACATTCCGCTGATGCCGACCAGGCCGCGCAGTTCGGCGCTACCGTGGCCGCTGGCGGCCAGGTAGCGCGGATCAGTCACCGCCAGCGCCGCCAGGTGCGCCCCTGCCGATTGCCCGGCCACCACCACGCGCTGTGGGTCGCTGCCATACTCGGCGATGTGCTCCAGTGTCCAAGCGACCGCGTCGGCGGTTTCGTGCGCCATCCGGCTATAGTCGGCCTCGGGGTGCAGCGTATAGTCGGCCATCACCACGACAAGGTCGTGCTCCAGCAGGCGCATCGCTACGGGCGCATAGACCAGCTTGTCGTACTGGTACCAGCCGCCGCCGTGGACAAAGACTACCACCGGGTGCCCCTCGCCCTCCGCGGGGGCGCACGTCCAGCCGCGCGGAAGAGTCCGTGCTGTACGCCACATCGCGGGTCACGTGCGGGTATTCGGCGCGAAAACGGCGCGCCTCGCGGCTGACGCGGTACAATCGCAGGAAGAAAGAGATCTCCCCGCTGTAGCGGACGACGGACCAGATGGCTGCTACCACCAGCACAGCTCCCAGCACAGCAGCAAGGCGGCGCCGGAACCGGCTTTTCCCATCATCATGCAGTCGCTTCATCGTGTGGTGACACCCTAAGCCAGCCGAAATACGCGCGTCCCCGGCGCGTCGAGTGTAAAGGTGATGACATCGGTGTCGCGTGCTAACTCGACGTCCTCGATCACATCGTACACGGTGTGCTTTTCGGGCAGGTGCAGATGCTTGATGCCGGGTTTCATCGAGTGCAGCGCCACAATGCTGCTGTCGGCCAGCACCACCTCGTTCTCGTCGCAATAGACGTGTGCGCCGGCGTAGTGCGCGAGGCCGCGCCACAGGCTGGCTGGCAGCGGCACGGCCACGCTGAACAGGCCCGCATAATCCCCGCTCTGGGGCGTCTCCCCGGCGGGAACGTCCATCGCGGCCCCGCGTCCAAACGTCTTGACGGCCAGGCCCACCTCGTTGCACTGCCACTTGGTCCAGGCCATGCCCAGATCGACGCCGTCCTGCGGGAAGAGCAGGGGGCCGTAGGCCAACTGGCTGCCCAGGATCGTATCGGGCGGCACATCCCGCGTGATGGGATGGGAAAAGTTGGTGAGCGCGATGCGACGCGGCGAATTGACCGGCACCATACGAAAGCGAAAACCGGTCAGGCGCCGAGCCAGGTCGGTGCCCAGGCGAGTGCCGTCACAGATGCCCGACCCCGGACCCCACACGACCACGTGTCCATCGCCAAAGACCTTGTCCTGCAGCAGCGCCAGGCGCGCGTCGTCCACGCGGAACAGGTTGGGAAAGTAATAGACGCGATGGTCGGGGAACTGGTCCAGGGCCAGGTCCTGCAGCAAATAGACGCGGTAGGGCACGCCGCAGCGCCCCAGTCCCAGGCGCAGTTGCCACATCACGGCGTCGTTGAGATAGTTGCCGGCGCCGTTGGTGTCGAGCACCGAAGCGTCATCGAGAATCACGGCGATGCCGGGCACCGTCTCGTGTGGCCAGTCGACCGAGGCTTTGATCGCGGTGGCCTGGCGCCCGATGATCTCGTGGCGCTCGAGCGTGTCATAGTAGCCGCCGCCGATGTCGAACCAGTAGACGTTCCAGCCGCGCGTCCAGGCGGTGGCCAGGTTGCGCCAGGTGATGGCAGCAAACTCGGCGTCAGTGCGCGGCGTTCCGAACTCGCCCTCGCCCACGGGTGCGGTGCGCTGGTCCATCTCGCCATAATAGTACTGTCCGCGCAGCACAACCGAGTCGGAGATGCCCTCTGCTTCGGTGACGCCGGCGATGCCGCGCGCCTGATAGTCCAGCGGCGTCATCAGGCCGTCACAACCGGGGATGTCGAGCAACGCGTGCACGTCCATGTGGCCCGAGCCGGCGAGCACCTCGGGGTAGGCCGGGCTCCAGGATGCGTCGGGGCCAAAGAAGGCGGCCAGGTTCCAGCCCGGCTGGGTCTGCTTGTGGCAGTCGTACAGCATGATGACCTTGCGATCAACCGCACTGGCCATACTGGCGGACAACTCGGTGAAACGCTGGTGCCAGATCTCGCGCTGCAGTTCGAGATAGTCGCGCAGGGGCCGGTTCATGGCCTCGTCCTGCCAATACAGGTTGTCGGTGACCTGGGGGACGGGCTCGCGAAGCCGGTCGCGCGGCACATCCACGTTGTCATAGGTGGCGTTGGCGCCGTAGGCGGCGCGCAGTTTGCGCTCGTCGGGGTACTTGGCGCGCAGGAAGGCGCGCCAGCGCGCGCGCATCACCTCGCCATGGTCGAACATCCAACCTTCGGTCACCGGGCCGTGCGTGCCCTCGTTCACCGTAAAGTTGGTATAGCCGATCACGCGATCGGCCCAGGGGCGCGACTCGCAGTAGCGCACGATGGCGGCCGAGACGCGGTTGACCATGTCCCAGAAGGCGTCCGATGCCAGTGAGGCCCAGCGGGTCGTCTCGCCGTCGTCGGTGACGAACAGCTCTTTGTTGTGAATCTTGCGCCAGCTATCGGGCGGGTGCGGCGTAAAGCGCACCATGATCCAGGCCTCGGGATCCTGCGCCAGCATCACGCGCACCTGCTCGTCCACCGGCACCTGCGAGTCGTCGGCTGAGTAGCGCGGGGGCACCAGAATGTCGTCACCGCTCCAGAAGTGCCAGATCCAGGCCTGCGGGATGTAGACGTCCATCTTGTGCGGCTTGAACCAGGGCATCGAGGCCTCGAACGCGCCGCGGCGACTGGTGGGGTTGAATCCGGCCAGAGCCCGGGGCAGGCCATTGACAAAGACCGTGGGGCGGCCGTTGTGCATACGGATCTCGGCTTCGGTCGGGTTCGTGGTCGACATGGCGATCTCCTTGATACTGCTCGTTTGGGTCGGTTTGGTGGCCGCGCGGCTACACGCAGCAGCCAACGCGGACAAGCTGATTGCGCACATGCGCAGAAAGCGTCGGCGGTTCATCTCGGCGTAATCCCCTGCAGCTGGGGCAGGTCAGAGACTTGCGTCACCTCCGCGCAAGCGGGGGGCCGGCGGATGTCGGCTGCCGGACTCCCCCCCTCGCTGGAATGACGCACTCGGCCGGGCCCACGAGCGCCCGCCTGTCGCTGCGCCCAACGCCTATACAAAGCGCAAGCTGAACAGGTCGGCGTCCTGCAGGGCAAAGCGCAAGCGCACGGGCTTGCCGGCCAGCGCGCTCAGGTCGCTGCCGCCGTGCCAGGCTACAACGCGCTCAATCTCGTTGCCGACCAGGGCGGGGCAGTCGTCGAGCGCGTAGCCGGGCAGCGCGTGGCCCTCGGCATCCTGCAGCTCAACGCGCAGCGCGCCGCTGGCGCTGGTGGCATAGTTCAGCACCAACTCGCGCCCGTCAAAGGTCAACGGGTGCGTCAGCATCTCGCCGCCCGCGAACGGGCCGTTGAGGGCGATAAAGCCGTCCGTGCGCAGGGCATAGCGCCGACCGCGCACATAGATTGACATCTCGCCGGGTCCCGTGGGCACCACGTTCTCGGCGGCATAGTTGGCGCGGTTGGTCCACTCATGGGGGTCCAAGCCCGGCCGGATGAAGGCCTCCGTAAAGGTGCGGTCGAAGCGCGGCCCGCCGCGCGACGACATCAGCAGGATGTCGGTAGAGCAGCCGCGTTGCTCCATCAGTCGAGTGGGCAGCGCGATATAGAGGTGCGGCGCGCGGAAGTAGGGGTGCGTGACGCTGGTGTAGAGGTGCTCTCCGGGCAGGTTCGCGCCGGTGTCCTGGCCCGCAGACCAGTGCACAAAGTCGTCGGAGGTGGCGCGCCGGATTGCGCGCAGCCGCTGCTTCCAGGTGCGGTAGTAGCAGACGTAGCAGTTTTCCAGCGCGGACCAGAAGGCCACGTTCTGTGAGTCAAACGCAAAGCCGTCGTGCGTGATCACGGGGCCATCGCGCTTGGTCCAGTGCAGCCCGTCGCGTGAGACAAAGGGGTGCAGTCCCGTCTTGCTGGAGCCGGCCAACGCTTTGAAGCGCTCCTCGGGCGGCGTGCCGGGCTTGCCGTCCAGGAAGGGGCTCAGGTTGTGGCCAAAGTCGCCCATACCTGCGAGGACCACGTTGTTGTGGCCCGAGTGCGCCAACGCT
This sequence comes from Anaerolineales bacterium UBA6128, assembly GCA_002423325.1. Classification (GTDB taxonomy): domain Bacteria; phylum Chloroflexota; class Anaerolineae; order UBA1429; family UBA1429; genus UBA6128. Next base: position 17,710 of record DIVQ01000091.1, read on the forward strand.
CCGCTTTCCGCTGGCGCGCCCACCTCGTACAGCCCCAGGTCGGGCTTGACCCAGTGGATGCCGTCGCGCGACTCTTCATAGCAGTAATAGTCGGCCGCAACCGCAGGTTCCTGCGGGTCAAGTCCACGGTGCCACATACGATAGATGTCGCCATCCAGGATCACGGTGGCATAGTGGCCAGGGTCGGGTGGCGCGTCGCAGGGCGGCTGAAGCTGCGGCGTCTGCAGCACGAGACGCGTGCCGCGCTGCTCGGCAATCAAGTAGTGATCCAGGAACAACTCCAGACGGCTGCCCATGTTGCGAATGTCCATGTTTACCTCCGTGGCAAGTACTGCTCGCGGGCACGCAGTGGACGACGTTGGCCGCATCACGCCTACGAGGGGCGTGCCAGCATCGTGATGTCGCTGAATGCTGCCGCCCCCTCCGTCACGAACAGTCCCAGTCCGCCGGCGCGATGCTCGTACATCCGGCAGCAGAGCGCCACCTCGTCGTCAGCGTAGACCACCAGGCAGGTGCCGTCGACCAGCAAGGTCAGGTGCACCGGCGCGCCTGCCTTCATCGTGAGCGGGCGCTCGAGCATGAAGGGCTGGTCACCCGGGCGCGGCCAGCGGTCGATGACCATGCGCTGGGCGGCCGGCTCCAGGCGCACCTGATAGTAGCTGTCCAGCGCGTCGTCGGCGCGCAGCAGCAGGCCGCAGGCGGCCGTGCCGGGCCGATAGGTGACTTGAGCGCGAATGAGGCACTCGTCGGGCATTGGGCCCAGGTTGAGCGCCGAGAAGCGCCCCACGGCGTCCGCGCTGAGCGGGCCGTCCGTGTTCCACGTCCCAAGCACCGGGCGCGGCGCGAGCGCCGCCGGCTTGACAAAGGGCGCCAACACCGTGGCGGGCGGTCGCACTGCCAGCGTGCCATCGGGGCGCTGGGTCACTTGGTGCACGACCAGATTGCCGCCCCACTGCCAGGCGCCCGTATCGGTCTCGCCCTCGCGCGTGGGCAACCAACCAAAGACGTAGCGCTCGTCGCCGACGCCGGCCGTCTTGGCGGCATAGTAGGCGCGCCCGTCGAAGGAATCGTTGGTCGGCGCCAGCCAGGGGCCGTCCAGGCTGCGGCTCATACGGTAGCGCGTCGTCGAGCGGTCGCTGAACTCGGAAAAGACCAGATACCACCGGTCGCCCAGGCGGAAGAGGTCGGGGCACTCGTGCGTGTAGAACGCGTCCGGCGCCCAGAAGGGCTCGCGCACAGCCCAAGTCTGCAGGTCCTTGCTGGCCGCCAACGCAGTGCATCCGCGATTGCGCGATGGGCCGGCGTTTCGGCGCGCGGCCAAAAGCATCCAGAACTCGCCGGCCTCCTGGTACCAGAAGACGAACGGGTCACGCCAGTCATCGGGCTCGTAGCCGAGCGCGCTGGGCGCGAAAAAGCTCATGCCAGCGTCCTTGGTCCAGGTGCACAGGTTCGGGCTGGTGGCGTGAAGCACCGCCTGCACCGGCTTGCCCTGGTCCTTCAGGTGGCCGTTGTGCCCGGTATAGTAGATGTGGAACGTACCGTCGTGCTCGATGACCGACCCGGTGAACACCCACAGGTCCTGCGAGCCCTGCGGGCCGCGCGGCAGCGCCTCGCCCCAGTCGTCGAAATGGACGAAGTCGCGCGTTACGAGATGCCACCAGGGAGTGCCCTCGCCGTGGCCGGAGACGTCGCGATAGTCCTTCAGATAGAAGAGGTGGTAGTCGCCCTGCCAGTAAAAGGGGATAAAGTCGGCAGCGAACCCGTCCTCGGGGATGTACAGGATACTCACGGCGACCTCCTTGCCTGCGGCGCGGTTGCGTGAGCAGTATACACGCGACAGCGCCGAACGGCCAGTATTCTCAACGTGTTTGACAGCGCCAGGGCGGCACGCTATGCTCGGGCGGTGGAGCCTCCAGCCCGCAGGCTGGCATCGCATGAAGGGGGCCTTGTGCGCATCTGTGTCTTTTGTGGCTCAAGTCAAGACCTGGATGACGTCTATGTTCGCACGGCCCGCGAGCTGGGCCGTCTGATGGGCGAGCGCGGCCATGGCCTGATCTACGGCGCGGGCAACCTTGGGCTGATGGGCGTGCTGGCCGAGGCGGTCAAGGAAGCGGGGGGCCGCGTCACCGGCATCATCCCGGAGCGCCTGGTGGCCTACGGGGTCTCATCCGATCACGTGGACGAGCTGATCATCACCGAGACGATGGCCGAGCGCAAGGCAGCGATGGAGAGTCGGGCTGAGGCGTTTGTGGCCCTGCCGGGCGGCTTTGGCACGCTCGAAGAGTTGCTGCAGGTGCTGACGCTTGTACAACTGCGCTACCTCGACGCGCCGGTTGTGCTGCTCAACACGGCCGGCTTCTACGACTCGCTGCTGACCTGTTTTGAGCAGTTGTACGCACTGCGTTTTGCCCGGTCCGAGGTGCGCGACTCGTACAAGGTGCTCGACGAGCCCGCCGACGTGCTCGCGTTCGTGGAGGGTTTCCGCGGCATCAAGCTGCCGCCCAAGTGGGTGGACGGCTGACCGCGTAGCGCGGAAAAGGCTGGCGCTCAGGCGGCGCCGGTCAGCTTGCGCCGTACCGTCTGCCAGACGGCATCCAGGTCCTCGATGTGCAGCCAGCGCGCCCCCAGCAGATAGCCCGCAACCCCTGCCAGGCTGCACACCCCCACGATCAGCGCTTCACCGACAGAGCCCGCCGGCAGTGGCGCGCGCCGCAGCAGCAGCAGGCTGCCCCAAGTGAGGATGGCCAGCGGGACAGATGCCAACAGCGCCTTGGCGGAGGCTCGCAGCACGCCGTAACCGCGCAGTCCCGCAAAACGTCTGCGGAAGACGATCAGCATCAACACGGCGTGCGCGGTGAGCTGCACCGAATTGGCGATGACCAAGCCGAGAAAGCCCAGCCCGGTGCGAAACGCCAGCACCGGCCCGACCGCAAGGTACAGCAGCACCGCGAGGATGCCGACCACCACGGGCGTGACAGTGTCCTTTTGCGCGTAAAAAGCAAAGATCAGCGGCAGGTCAATGGCGGCAAAGGGCAGGCCGATCAAGTAAAAGCGCAGCGCGCGCCAGGTGGCGGCCGTGTCGAGCGCGGTGAACGCACCGTGCTCAAAGATCAGCTCGATGATGGGCCGGCCCAGTACCCAGAGCCCCACAGCGGCCGGGATGATGACCACCAGCACCAGACGCAGCCCCTGGCTGAAGGTCTGCTTGAAGCGGACCAGTTCCACGCGGGCGTCGATCTGTGAGAGGCGCGGCAGCACCGCCAACGAGATGGCCATCGAGACCAGTCCAAGGGGCAGTTGGATCAAAAAGGTGGCATCTGCCATCCAGGTGATAGCTTCTTCAACCGTGCGCGAGGCCAGGTTGCGATCGATGACGATGCCGATGTTCTGGATGACGATGCTGAGCAGCACAGGCGCATAGAGCACGCCGATGCGGCGTACCGCCGGGTGCCGCCAGTTGAGATCGAACTTGAGACGGGTGCCGCGCAACCCGGGCAATTGCACCAGCAACTGGGTGGTGGAGGCGGCCAGGGTCCCCACGGCCAACGCCTGGATATCGAGACGCCCGGCCAGTGCGAGGATCGCCACGATCATACCCAGGTTGTGCGCCGGCGCGCCCATGGAGGGGTAGACGAAGCGACTGCGCGCATAGTGATAGGCCTGCAACAGGCCCGACAATCCGTAGATCAGGATGGCCGGCACCACGATGCGCACCAGCCGGGTGCCAAGGGCGATCAGTTCGTCGCTGAGGCCGACCACCAGCAGTGGCGTGATCCAGGGGGCCAGCAGCTCCAACGCCAGGGTGACGGCCAGGATGACCAGTACGGCGATGCTCAGCAGGATCGAGAGGATGCGCTCCAGCTCGCGTTGGCGCTCCTCCGTGGCATACTCGCTGAGCACCGGTACCAACGCCGCGCTCAGCATGCCGCCTACCAGCAGTTCGTAGGTGATCTTGGGCACCTGGCTGACGGCGTTGAACACGCTGGTGGCGCCGCTGGCCCCGAACAGACCGGCCACCACGGCCTCACGCACCAGGCCCAGGACGCGACTGGCGATGTTGCCGAGCGAGTTGATGCCGGCTGCCAACGCCAGTCCGCCCGAGCCGCTCCTGGCAGGCGCGGTGGGCAACTCGACGGAGCCCGAGACCGGTGGGTCTGTGGTCAACGACTTATTCCCCGTGGGCGTCCACGTAGACGGTATAGGCGCGCGTCAGGCCGACGATCGTGTCATACACCGAGGCAGCCCCGAGCACGGCGGCAGCCACCTGACCCGTGTAGCCAAAGATGGTGGTAAAGTCGCCGGGCGTCAGGCCGAGGTCGTGCCGCATCGCCAGAGCCAGAAAGACGACGATGAACTGACTGCCGACGAGCACCGTCTGACGGCCAAAGTTCGCGATCTGGCTCTTGGCCAACAGTGCAAACAGGACGCGTCGGCGCTCAATCATCACCTCGAGGAAACGGGCGCGCGGTTCCGGATTCTTGTGCTCTGCCAGTGCCTTGACGGCCGAACCGGTCACCTCGCTCACCACCTCATACTGCCGGTCGCGCAACGCGCGCATACGCCGGTTGTAGCGGATGGTCATTGCGAGCGGGATCGACAGGCTGGCCAGATAGACCAGCCCGAGCGTGCGGCTATAGGCCAGCAGAGCGCTTGAGACGGCGATCACCTTGACAAAGATCGGCGCGATGCTGCGCACCGAGTAGAAAGCCATGTGGGCCATGGCGCTCACGGCGTTCACGATGCGGATAATGGCGTTCCCGGCCTTTTCGGCATCATCCGCGCATTGGGCCGATTTGCCGACGCGCGTCGTCCACTCCAGGCGCTTTTCCAGCTCCATGGCATAGAACATGCGGTTGCTGATGATCACGTTGGTGCGCAGCAGGAGCGGATACAGAATGCTGGCGCCAAAGAAGAGCCATACGACCTCGCCGGGGTCGCCGGTCTGCAGGCGGTCAACGAACTGCCCCAGCAACCGCGCGGGCCACAGCGCAGCGATCTCTTGCACAATCGTGAGGGCCATGCTGGGGATGCTGTAGCGCCGGTACTCCCACAGCAACTGCATCGCGCCCGCGAAAAAGTGCCAGTCGGTGGTGCCGCGCATCCGCTGGAGGGTGGCGCGTGCTGCGCCGCGGCGCGTGCCGAGCCACTCCCGCAGGCGAGAACGTGGCTGGGGCTCGGGGCTGGCCGGGACGTTGGGCGGTTCGGGCATGCTCATAGCGGTCTGCCCCTCCGCCCAATAGGCATGCCGACGCGCGGGCGCGCCATGGCCTGAGCGTGCGGGTGCGTGGACGAGTAGACGTGATAGGCCCGGCTGGAGCTTACCATGGCGTCAAGCACCGACGCCGCGCTGATAAAGGCGGCTGCCACCTGGGTAGTGTAGCCGATGATGCGGGTAAAGTCGCCGGGGGTGAGGCCTGCGCGGGTGCGCATGCCCAGCGCCAGCAGCACCACGAGCATCTGGCTGCCGATCAGCGAGAGCTCGCGGATGGTGATAAAGCTCTGGCTGCGGATCTGCAGCGCGAGAATCACACTCTTGCGCTCGGTCAGCACCTCGCGGTAGCGCTCCGTGGTAGCGTCGCTGGCCTGGTCCGTCAGCACCTTGACGCCGGAGCCGATTCCCTCGCCCATCACGGAATACTGGCTGTCGCGCAGCACCTGCAGCTTTTTGTTAAACACAAACGTCATAACCAACGGAATGCTGAGGCTCGCTACGTAGGCCCAGCCGAGCTGGGCGTTGTAGCTCAGCAGTTGGCCAGAGACCACAAACACTTTGACAATAACCGGGGTGAAACTGCCCAACAGGTAAAAGACGGCGTTGGCGACGCCAGAGACCGCATTGGTGATGAGCGTGTGCGATGCGCCCGCCTTTTCGACGTCGCCCGCGCACTCGCCCGAGTCGATGAGCTGCAGGATCATCTCGGCGCGCTGGCGGTATTCCTCACCATAGAAGAGCGCGTGTCGCAGGATGTTGTTGCCGTAGAGGATGGCGGGGTAGAGTACGCTGGCACCCAGAAACAGCCAGACGGTGACGCCGACTTCGCCGAGCGCTAACTGGTCGACGAACTTGCCCAGCAGGCTGACCGGCAGCAGGGCGGCATACTCTTGGAGCACCGTTACCAAGATGACAGCCAGGCCGGCGAGGCGGTCCTGCCAGAGCAGGTTCACCACGTCATGCCAGAAGGGCCAGGCCTGACCAGATTTGAGGCGCTGGACGAGTCGGTTAGCGAGTCGCTTGGGGCTCAGGTCAATCCGCCCGCGTGCTCGGTGCACAGTCTTCCCCCGCCTGCTAGTTGGCGTACAGGCTTTGTGATTGTAGCGTTTCAGCCGAGGCTGTCAACTGTGGACGCATTTTGTCCACAGAGCATAGTCGGTTACTATGCGGTCTGAGCATTCCGCACCGGAGGGAACATGATCGATCCACGCCGAGCCGGGCGCTATGAGCGTCTTTACACCCAACTGGAGGGCCTGATTGCGGCCAAGTCGCCCAACCTCGTGGCCGCGATGGCCACTATCTGCGCGCTGCTGCAGGCCAAGCTGCCACACCACTTTTGGACCGGTTTCTACACGGTTGCCGGCCCCGACGAACTGCACGTTGGCCCCTACCAGGGCCCGTTGGCGTGCCAGGTGCTGCGCGGGCGGGGCGTCTGCCTGCATTGTGCGCGCACGCGTCAGCCGGCGGTGGTGGCCGACGTGGAGCAGTTCCCCGGGCATATCGCCTGCGACTCGCGCTCCAGGAGCGAGATCGCGCTGCCTGTGCTCAAGGGCGAGGAGGTTGTGGCCGTGCTCGATATTGACTCGGCGCGGCCGGCCCAGTTCGACGACGACGACATCGCCCCGCTGCTGCGCATTCTGGCGTTGCTGCAGCCCTATCTGTAAGAGGCTGCCCGCCGCCTGCGCGGCGCGGGCAGTACGACACCGTTTCTCGCGATCAGGGTTATTCACTACATTGGTGCGAGAGGATCGCACACCGACTACCCACGCTAAGGAGTTGACATGACGGCATCGCGTACTTTTGTGGCGTCCACGGCTGACGGGGCCTTTATGCTGGGCAACGCCGACTTTGAGTTACGCATTGCGCGCAATGCGCAGGGCGAACCGATCATCACGCGCTGGGTCGCCACTGCTCGGCCCGATCAGGACTGGGCCTGTGGCGCCGCGATCGCGCCGACGGTGGTTGTGGGGGGGCGCGCCTTTGTCGGCGGCTCGCCGGACCTGCCGTGTACCGCGATCACGGCCGAAGCGTCGGAGGGCCGTCTGTGCCTGCAGTATGCGGCCGCCAACGGGCTGTTGGTGCGGCACTATCTCAAGCCGGCCGCCAAACAGGCGGTGCTTAACGCCTGGACCGAGCTCGAGGCGCCCGTGCCGCCGGACCTGGCCGGCATCGAGCGGTTCGACGCGCTGAACCTGGTTCTGCCCACCAGCGGCGAGCAGCCCTGGGCGGCCTACCTCACCGGCTGGCTGTGGGGGCCGCGCGCCGAGGCGCCCGGTCGCCCCACGGTGCCCTTCGCGTACCCCTCATGGATCCCGCGCCTGCTGTACGACGACGGCGCCCCCACGCCTCCGCCGCCGCCCGCGGGCGGGTGGGCCTCGTCGATCCTGCGGCTCATCAAGGAGCCAATCACCACGCTGCCGCTGCGCAGCGGCAAGCGCTCCACGTACGAGAATCATCCCTGGTGCGTGGTACGCGACGCGCGGCGTGAGGGTGGCTGTTTCGTGGCGCTGGAGTGGTCGGGCACGTGGGAGATGAACGTGCACTATAGCCTTGACGCGCAGACGGTGAGCATCCAGACGGCCTCGGCCGGCGACGTGCACCGGCTCACGCCGGGCAAGACGCTGGTCTCGCCGCGCGCCTTTATCGGGCTGTTCGGCGGCGACTGGGACGATGCCTACAACGCTTGCCGTCGTCACGTGCGCGACGAGATCCTGCCGCCGGTGGACGCGAATTATCCACCGGTGCAGGACAACGTGGGCAATCCCAACGCCAGCGATACGATCGAGCGCATGATGCGCGAGATCGACCTGGCGCACGCGGCGGGCTACGAGTTGATCGTCGTCGACGCCCAGTGGTGGGACATGAGCTCTGACACGGGCGAGTTCAGTTGGGGCCTGGGGAGCTTTACGGACGACCGCAAGAAGATCCCGCAGGGCCTGCGCGCCGTGTCGGACTATGTGCACTCGCTGGGGATGGAGTTCGGCCTCTGGTTCGAATTCACGCGCGTGGATCTGCGCACGGCGAATCTGGGGCGCCACCCCTGGACGCCCGACATGCTGCTGCACCAGAACGAGCAGTCCTACCGGTCGTGGTGTCAGCACGTCTACCTGATGTGCACCGGCGCAGAGGGTGCGGCCGACTGGGCGCTGGAGAACATGGCGCACTGCGTACATGAGTTCAACCTCGACTATATCAAGATCGACGACAACGAGTGGGCGGTCTGCAATGATCCCACGCACGGCCACGATGCCGGCGATGGCGAGTGGCACCAGATTCAGGGCGTATACCACATCCTCAGTGGCCTGCGCGAACGCTTCCCAGACCTGGTGATCGAGAACTGCGCCGGCGGCTCTCAGCGCGCTGATGTGGGGATGGCGCGCTACTGCATCCCGATTCAGGTGCACGACCGTTGCAACCCCAGCATCCTGGAGCGCCGCTACGCGCACGCCTTTGGCTGCATCTACCCGCAGTTTGCCCCGTTGCTGGCGGTGCACAGCGCCCCCGACAGCGTGCCGCAGCTGCGCTGGCGCGTGATGGCGCGCATGATGGGCCATATCAACTGTGACTTTCAGGACCGGCTGACGCCCGAGCAGTATGAAGAGATGAAGCGGCTGGTGGCCACCTACAAGCGCCTGCGTCCGACGCTGCACGGCGACCGCTACCTGTTGGCCGAGCCGGCCATGGTGCTGGAGGAGGACGTGCCCGAAGCCACCAACTGGGAGGCTTACGAGTACCTGTCGAGAGACGAAGGGTTGGTCTCGCTGTTCTGCTTCCGCTGCGAAAGCCCGGACGCCGACTATCGCGCGATGCTCAAGGGGCTGCAGCGCGACGCGTCCTATCGGGTGTGGGCGCACACCGGTGGAGAGTGTGGCGTCTACGCAGGCGCGGGGCTGATGGACGAGGGGCTGGTCTGCACGCTGCCCGAGCGCCGTAATGCCGAGGTGTTCATCCTGGAGCGGCTGTAACCTACGGGCACGCGCCCGCGTCATAACCGGGCCATCTGGCGCGCACGGTGGAACTCGATCACGCATGGCACGAATGCAGCGGTTCACACAACTAGTGGCGGTTCCATGAATGAGGTACGTGCCATTCGTGATATGGCTTGGATTTTCAGTCCTCTCGCCGCAACCGACGACCACGAGGGGCCGATAGCACGTCGCGACCAAAACGCAGTTCTTACAGGAGGTCTGTCATGATCGCCGAGGTCAAACAACACAACGGCACCCCCACCCTCTTTATGGACGGCAAGCCGGTGTTCGCCAGCTACCTTTGGCACAGCGGCCCGACCCGCGAGGGCTACGAGCCGGCGCCCGTCGCCAAACTGTATGCCGAGGCCGGCATCCACTACTATGCTTTTGACGTGGGCGCGGGCGGGCGCGGCGAGTGGAGTGGCCCGGGACCGGGGCACGAAGGGCACTATGATTTCTCCGGTTTTCGCGAGCGCATGGGGCACCTGCTGGACGTGGACCCCGACGCGCGCATCCACCTGCGCATGTATTTCGAGTTCATGCGCCACAACGGCGCCTGGTGGCACGCGCTCTACCCGGACGAGCTCGAGATCGACTCGGACGGTCAGCCGGTAACGCAGTCTTTCGCCTCCACGGTATGGCGCGAGCAGTGCAAAGATTTCATCCGCGAGTATGTGCGCCAGATCCAGGCCGCGGGCCTGGAGGAGCACTTTTTCGCTTTCCAGACCGGCGCTGGGCACACCGGCGAATGGTGCAAGGGCCTGACTTCGATGCGTACGGCCACCGGAGACTACTCAGCGCCCATGCGGCGGCGCTTCCGCGCCTGGCTCTGGGAAAAGTACGGCGATGATGCTACGCTCCGCGGCGCCTGGGCCGATCCCAACGTGACGCTGGACACGGCCGAGGTGCCGCCGCACCTGGCGCAGATCACGACGACGCACCAGAGCTTTCGCGATCCACGCGTCGAGATGCGCGTAGTGGACTATTACGAATGTCTGGCCGACCTGTGCGCCGACCTGATCATCGATTTCAACCGCACGGTCAAGGAGGCCACCGACGGCACCAAGCTGGCCGGCGCGTTCTACGGCTATATCCTCGAGATGGCCTGGAACGCCGGCTTTTTCTCTGAGGGGCCCGACAGCCCCTACTCGACGCTGCAGCGCGCCGGACACCTCGGCCTGGCCAAGGTGCTGCGCTCGCCGCACGTCGACTTTCTCGTCAGCCCGTACGCCTACGGCTTTCGCGGGATCGGCGGGCACGGGCCATCGATGCCGCCCAGCGAGGTGATGCGCATCCACGGCAAGCTCTACCTGTACGAGGAGGACTCGCGCACGCACCTGGCGGCGCCTAACGCCGGCTTTGGCAACGTCGAGAGCCTGCCCGACGCCGAGGCCGTGCTCAAGCGCAACCTGGCCGAGGTTTTGACGCGTGGCCAGGGCATCTGGTGGCTGGGCAACCGCGGCCACATCGACCCGGTGAGCGAGCCTACCTTTGCGCCGCTGCTCAAGCAGTTCCAGCGCCTGGGAACCTTTGCGCTGGAGCTCGACCGGCGGCCGAGCGCAGAGGTGGCGGTGATCATCGACGACGAGAGTCTGATGTACGAGTCGCTGGACAACGCGCTCGATATCCCGCTGATCTTTCAGCAGCGCCTGTGGGGCTTGCCGCGCATGGGGGCGCCCGTTGACTACTATATGCTGCGCGACCTTCTCGAGGGGCGCGTGCGCGACCACAAGCTGTACATCTTTATGAATGCCTTCCACCTGGATCGCGCGCGCCGCGACGCGCTGGCCGCACAGCTCAGACGCGACGGCAAAGTGGCGCTCTGGATCTATGCGCCCGGCTACCTGGCCGATGCGCCTGGCCTCGAGCACATGACCGACTTGACCGGCATCACCTATGACAAGGGCGACCATATGTGGGGGCCGCTCGTGCATATCGTCGATTTCGAGCACCCCATCACGCGCGGGCTTTCGCAGGACCTGTTCTGGGGCACGAACAGCCGGCTGGGGCCCGTGTTCCACGTGGAGGACCCCGAGGCGCGCGTGTTGGGGCAGGTGGTCTACTCGCAGGGACGCTGCAAACCCGGCTTTGTGATCAAGGAATTCGCCGAGTGGACGTCGATCTATGTCGCGGCGCCCAACATTCCCGCCAACGTGCTGCGCGGGATCGCGCGCTTTGCCGGGGCGCACATCTATAGCGACGAGGGCGATGTGCTCTACGCCGCGCCGCAGTTG
>DIVQ01000128.1 GCA_002423325.1 Anaerolineales bacterium UBA6128
ACGCCTATGGCTCGTAGTGCCGATGGGTGTGGGCCTATCGCAGGAGGGCGACATGACGGTGCAACGGCGCTTCGGACTTGTCTTGTCCCTGGCGATGCTCCTGGCCGCCTCGGGCGGAGTGTGGGCGCGCGAGGCGCGCCCGGCTTCAACTGTGCCCGCGGAGGTCTGGCGCGCGGAGGCGGAGTCGGGCGCGCTGACCGACCCAATGGCCTTGGGAACGGATACTGGCGCGTCGGCGTGTCGGTATGTCTCGGCCTCGGGCCAGACTGGCGCGGTGACGTACATCCTGGACGTGCCGGCGACCGGACAGTACTACCTTTGGGCGCGCGTGAAAGGAACAAGTTGGACGGCCAACTCATTCTGGGTGTCGTGGGACGGCGGGATGGCGATTCACTATGAGGTGCCCCAATTCGGCGGGCAGTGGGCGTGGGGATGGGATGCTGTGCGGCTTGTCGATCAAGCGCCAAGCCCCACGGCGCTCAACTTTGGCGCACACACGCTGCACGTGGCGGCGCGGGAGCCCGGGGCGAGGCTGGACGCGCTGGTGCTCACGGCAGACGCGAGCTACACGCCGACGGCGATCACGCCCTGCGGGCAGACGCCGACACCGACGGCGACGCCCTATGTCGCGCCCACGCCCACGCCGGTGGGCGGCGGGACGAGCGGGTGGGTGATCGAGACGGTGGACGCACCGATACGGTTCGGACAACCAGGGGATCATTATCTGGCGTTGGACAGCGAAGGCTGGCCGCACATTGTGTATGGGGAATGGCATCTCTGCCACTCTTGGCAAGATGACGACGGTTGGCATACAGAGATCGCTGATAGTGCGGATGAAGTGGGCAGCTATGCATCCTTGGCTATTGATCCGCAAGATCGGCTGCATGTCAGCTACTATGACACTACCAACGGCGACCTCAAATATGCAGTCTGCGACGGGAACGGCTGGCAGACCGAGAAGGTAGATAGTGACGGTGATGTAGGTATATGTACCTCAATTGCTGTCGACGGGGCGAATCAAGCAAGTATCAGCTATCGAGAGAAGGAAAGTGGTACGGTCAAGTTGGCCACCCAAGCATCAGATGGCTGGCATGTAGAAACCGTCCAAGAAGCTAGCGTGGGAGGTAATACCTCACTGGTATTTGACCAAAGCGGCGAGCCCGGTGTAGCTTTTTGCGAATCAGGCAGCAGCCCAGACTATATAAGCCGTCTCTGGTATGCCTACCGCGACGGAACCCAGTGGCACTTTGAGGTGATAGCTGAAGATACTGGCGGCAGTGAAAACGAAGTAGGGAGCGAACCAGATGCCTACTGTTCGCTCGCCATTGACCACCACAACAATGTACACATCGCATACTATGATTGCAGTTTCTACGGGGGAACAGGTTACGCTTGTAGCATTGCCTACGCTTTCCGAGATGTAGAAGGGTGGCATACTGAGCTTTCTAGCAGCCTGAATAGTCTAGATATACAAGGTATGCAGGTCAAGTGCGAACCGAATGGAATGACGCATGCTTACTGTGGCCGAGTGGGTCTAGTACTGGATGCGGAAGGCTATCCCCATATCACCTTCCATATCAGTTACGAGGGAAACTCGCTTTATGCATCGCCCGCGTCTTATGTTTATCGGGATGCCGCAGGATGGCATGGCATGGCTATTGGCGGCGATCCCTACACCGACGCGAACCCCTGGCTTTTCGACAGCGACCCGTATGCGGCCTTGGTACTTGATCAAGGGCAGCCATTGGTCGCCTTCGCCGGCAGGACACTCATGTGCGGCCGGCTTGAGGGCGATACGTGGCTCTTCGCAGATGTGGAACTCACTGGCCAAGCGGGCGGTGGAGTGCGTCTGAGGATTGACCAAAGCGATGCGCCCCACATGAGCTACTCGTTCTGGCCAGGAGGGGGCCTATCATCATCTGACGTGCGCTATGCGCGTCGCGAGCCAAGCGCTTGGTGCTCGGAATCCGTTCTAGCGCTTGAGCCGTCCCCGATCGGCGGTCAGGGGCGCTGGTCTGAAGACGCTGACCTTGCTGTCGGGTCGGCAAACGAGATCAACGTTGCCTACGGCTACGTCATGGGCATGTACATGGATCTTGACCTGGCCGTTGTGAGCTCACGGACACCAACCGGGTGGGATCTGGAATACATAGACCTCGGGTCGGAGCCAGTGTGCCTGGCCATCGACGGGACTGGTACTCGCCACGTTGCCTATGCATCAGAGAGTTGCTTGTCCCATGCAGCACAGGACACCGCAGGTGGACCTTGGGCTTGGCCCCAGCAAAGCCTGTGCTCGGATGATGACTGGGTGACCCTACGAGGCTTCAGCCTAGACAGCGTGGGGCAACCGCACCTGTTGTACTCGTTCGCATACTCCAGTGCAGGCGAGGCATATCTCGCAACTGGACAACCCACGGGCTGGTATACCGAGACGCTGGCGGTAGTTGGCAACGGAGGCCCCACCACGTGCATGGCTATGGACAACGATGGGGAAGTAGGCCTGGCGTTCTACGATGCGGCAAGCTCTTCCTTGCGCTATGCCTGGCAAACGGGAACAGAGTGGCACTCTGAGATCGTGGACTCAGGGGTCTTCTCGCTCACGCGCACGTCACTCGCCCTCGACTCGCATGACCAACCACACATTGCCTACGAGGACAGAGAGCATGGGTGGCTCAAGTACGCCTCCCGCGATGCATCGGGTTGGCACGCGCGGGTGGTCGACGCTAACGGTCGAGTTGGAAGGAGTTGTTCCCTGGCCCTTGACTCACATGATGAGCCCCATATCGCCTACCAGGACACCACGCGGGGGCATCTGAAGTACGCACACTGGGTCTCGGGCACGACCATGCTCTGGCTGCCCATGCTGACGAGATAATGCCTTTGACGGCTACACTTTCCCATAGGTGAAACCATAGCACCGCATCCCATCGCAAGGAGGTCTGATTCATGCCAATCAAGTTTCGCAAGGTCTTTATCGCGGATGAACGGTTCGAGTCGGCCGGCGCGTTCGACGTCAACAACGACGGCTGGTTGGACATCGTCTCGGGCGATTCGTGGTACGAGGGGCCGGATTTCAAGCAGCGCCATCACATCGGTACGATCAAGACCGAGGGCGAGTATTACGACGACTTTTCCACCATCCCGATCGACATCAATGGCAACGGCTACCTCGACTATGTTACCGGCGGCTATTGGGGCGACACGCTGCGCTGGCGCGAGAACCCGGGCGACCCGAGCAAAGAGTGGCCCGAGCACATCATCGCCGAAACCGGCAGCGTGGAGACCACGCGCGCGTGGGACGTGGACGGCGACGGACAGCTCGAGATCGTGCCCAACTGCCCCGGCGGACCGGTGGTGGTCTTCAAGCTGATCATCGACAAGCAGGGCAAGGGCACGGGCAAGTTCGCCAAGTACACGATCTGGGACAAGCCGCAGGGGCATGGCCTGGGCTTTGGCGATCTGACGGGGCGGGGTCGGATGGATTGCCTGCTGTATAACGGCTGGCTGGAGGCCCCCGCTGATCCTTACAAGGGCGAGTGGGTCTTTCATCAGGACTGGGACTTTGGCGCGGCGAGTGTGCCCATCCTGGTGGTGGACGTGAACGGCGATGGGCTGAACGATATCATTGTGGGCGGCGGGCACCGCTATGGCCTGGAATGGTACGAGCAGGTTCGCAAGGCGGGCGAGACCCGCTGGGTCAAGCACGACATCGACCCGTACAACTCGCAGTTCCACGACCTGCAGTGGGAGGATATCGACGGAGACGGGCAGTGCGAGCTGGTGACTGGTAAGCGCTATCGCGCGCACAACGGCCATGACGCCGGCTCCGGCGACCCCGTAGGCATCTACTATTTCAAGTGGAATGGCCAGTTCTTTATCAAGGAGGTCATCGACTGGGGGCCGACGCGTTTTGGCAAGGGCGCCGGCATCATGTTCGCCGTGGCCGACCTGAATAAGAACGGACGGCTCGACCTCGTGGCCCCGGGCAAGGACGGGCTGTTCGTGTACTATAACGAGAGCTGAGTTCGCGTGGCGGGGGCGTGGCATGCCGCGCCCCCGCCCCCAGAGATTTGGAGGATTTTGGTGAAGCACCCTTTCGAAATCGGAGGCAAGTACAGAAACAACAACGGCAGCTATGAGGTCAAGTCCATTAATGGCGACAAGATGGTTATCGTGTATGACGATGGCCAAGAGCAACTCAACTCTGTCGCTTTGATGCGGCGTGTCTGGGAACGGCTCGAGCGCGAGAGAATCAGTCCTCCCGTGGAGGAAAGGCCGACACGTGGCGGGCGCACCACACCGCGGTTTGACGGTCTTGCCGAGTCAGATTTCAAAGACAACGTGACTGGCACTCACTGGCGCGCGCGGACTCAGCTGGGTGGGGCGCTGATGCACCGGCTGACCGAGAAGAGCAAGAGACGCTTCCAGTCGTACGCCATCTACCGCTGGCCCGAAGTCCACATCGTGATGCCGGAGCGTTACGACCCGGCGCGCAAGGTGCGCCAGGCCAAGTTCCTGTTCCGCCTCGACCCGCAGATGGCGCGCTATGCGCTCTATATTGAAAAGAGCTCTGACCCAATGGATGAAACGTGGGACTGGCTCCGCTTTCGCCAGGCCATCGGCGAGCGCCCATGGCAGGAACGGCTCGAGCGCGTTTTGCAGTCGCAGGGCATGTCATTGGAGGCTTTCTCCTGGCAGAAGGAGACTGCGGTCTGCGTGCTGCGACTTGTCGTAGACGCAACGGGGCTGCGGCAGACCGTGCCTCAGGATAGTCCCACGACTTGGGACGCGGTGCTCGATTTCCTGGACAGCCAACCCACCGATCAATGGTGCGACGTCTATGTTGGCAGCCAGAGTGGCAAGCAAGACGCGCTATCGAAGAGAGCCGGCATTGCAGAAGTTGCGTGCGATGCCTACGAGCCTTTGATTCCCTTGTACGACGCGATCACACGCACGGTCGTCCGCGTTCAAAAGTGAATGGAGGATCCAGTAGATGAACGGAAAGCAAGCCAAAGAGCAGTTCCGCGGGCCGATGGTGTCGGTGGCCACGCCCTTCCACGATGACTACAGCCTCGATATCCCCACACTCAAGCGCAACATCCGCTTCATGATCGACCATGGGGTGCGCGCGGGGCAGGGGACGTTGCTGGTGGCGGCGGCGGGCGGTGAGTTCCCGATGCTGAACAACGAGGAGCGCAAGGCGGTCATGGCGGCCAGCGTGGAGGCAGCGGCGGGCGAGGTGCCGATCGCAGCCAGCATCCAGCTGATTCCGACGCACGAGGTGGTGGATCTGGCGAACTATGCGCACTCGGTTGGCGTGCAGTTGGGGCAGCTCTCGGCGCCCTATTACTACCCTCCGACGGCGGGAGATATCTACCAGCTGTTCAAGACGGTCAGTGAGCAGAGCGACCTGCCGATCATGGTATATGCCAACTGGTGGGTGACGCCGGCGATGAACGCGGCGATGTGTGAGCGGCTGGTCGATCTGCGCACCGTAGTGGCGCTCAAATGGTCGGCTCCCGATGTCGGGGAGTACAGCCGCGGCCTGGCACAGTTCGCAGACCGCTTGGCCCTGATCGACAATCAGGGGCCGTTCGTCTGGGGGCACATGCTCGGGACTGTGGGCTTTATCACACACCAGAGCAACTTTTGGCCCGAGTATCCGGGACGCATCTGGGAGCTGCTGCAGGCCAAGCGCTACGAAGAGGTCATCGCGCTCGAAAAGAGCTTCCACTGGCCCTGGCTCAAGTGGATCGGCAGAGTCTGTGCCGAGACCGAGGGCGAGGGGCCGTTCATCAAGGCGGCGATGGAAGAGGCCGGGCTGCGGGCGGGGCCGCCGCGTCCGCCGGCGATGCCCGTGAGCGAGCCATTGCGCGCCGAGCTGCGCGCCCTTTTCCAGCAGGCGGGCGTGCCCAAGGCTATGTAGGTGTGCCAGCAGGGCGCTGTCGCGCGACCCGGGTGTGGCAGTGAGGGGGGATGATGTATATACGTGAACCCGAACGCGAGATCATCGTGCTTGACCAGGTGGATGTTCTGGTGGCCGGCGCCGGCGTGTCCGGCTGCGCGGCCGCAATGGCGGCGGCGCGCACCGGCGCCAGGACGCTGCTGGTGGAGCGCGCCGGCGCCCTGGGGGGCGTGGCTACGATGGGCCTGATGGCCAACATCGGCAACCTGTTCATGGATCAGCAGGGTCGCTTTGTGATCGAAGGGATCGCGCGCGAGGTGGTGCAGCGGCTGGTGATGCGCGGCGCCGCCAGCGACAAGTGGGCATCGCCCGAAGTGCCGGGTTGCGTGATCGACTCGGAGCAGCTGAGGGTGCTGTTGATCGAGATGCTGCGCGAAGCGGGCGTGACTGTGCTCACGCACGTGCTGGCAACCCGTCCGGTGCTGGCTGAGACCAGCACCCCGCAGCAACGTGTGGTGCAGGGCGCCTTTGTCGAGACCAAGGTGGGGCGCCAGGCCATACTGGCCAAGCAACTCGTAGACACCACTGGTGAGGCCGACCTGGCCTCGCAGGCGGGTGCCCCGATGCAATGGGCGACAGGCACCGCCAGTCTGGAATTCAAAATGGCGCGCGTGGATCTGGAGGCGCTCTACCAGCATTTCAGGCAGCGTCCTGAGACCTTCCCGGTGGGGATGGACCACGTCAAGGGATTTGCCGAGTTCGAGCGTAACTGGGTCGAGCGGGGGATATTCTTCTTCCCGCATGGCGGTGGGCGCAAGTGGGACTTGATCCAGCGGGCCATCGAGCAGGGCGAGTTCGAGCGCGATCGCGGCATATTCCACGGACTGGACGCCGCAGGGCTGTATGGACTAAAGGGCCAGGACAGCGTGATCGTCAACGCCAACTTTTGGGATATCACCTCGCTCAAGGCGCCCGAGCTTTCGGCAGCCGAACTTGGGGCCCAGGAGATCTGTTACTATGTGGCTGATTTCTTCCGTCGGCAGATTCCCGGGTTTGCACGTGCTTATATCGTGCAACTCGCCAGTGACCTGGGCGTGCGCACCAGCCGAGCCATCGAAGGGGCTGCGACACTGACGTCGGGTCATCTCACGTCGCCGCATCCGGTCTACTTTGACGACGTCATCGGCTGCGCGCCCGCGCGGACACGTTTTGTGGAGAGCGGTCACTTTGTGCACGCGCACACGTTCGACATACCGTACGGCTTGATGGTGCCAAAAGAGGTGGAGAACCTGCTGGTGGCCAGTGGCAAGAGCGCGCCGACTGAACCGCATGGGCTGGTGAGGGGTATGTCGAACTGTATGGTCCTGGGGCAGGCGGCCGGCACGGCTGCCGCGCTCGCAGCGGCGCAGGACGTCATCCCACGCAAGCTGGACATTCGGCTGCTGCAGCGTACACTGGTGGAGCAGGGAGCGTTTCTGGGCAACGCTGAACGGCTGCAGGCCCTCAAGATCGACGCCTGAAGTAACCGGAGGCGAAGGAACGCGACACGAATCCTTCGCCTCCGGGCATGTCTCAGCGCAACCAATCGTCCAGGTGCTCGGCCACAAACTCGTCGTCGTTCAGCCAACGATAGGCTTTGCAGACGCGGTCGATCTCTGCGCTCTGGCCGGGCGACAGCGTCTCGGCCGGATCCAGGCACCAGATGCCCTCCATCAAGCCCTGGCGACGCAACACCTCGTGGATGCCGGGGATGCAGCCGGCATAGCCATGGGCGGCATCAAAGATGGCACCATTGGCTTCGGTCAGCATGGCGCCGAGCTGCAGCCAACTAAAGTTGATGTCCTGTCCGCCCTCCCAGGTCGTGCGTGCGCGCTCGACATAATCCACGGCGCGCTTGGTCCAGACGGCCCATTGCCCCAACAAGCCACCGACGATGCGCGCAAACTGCCCTCTGGGGCCGATGCGTAACGGATAGGTGGTCAACAGGTCCACCAGGATGTTGTCGTCGTTGCCGGTGTAGAGCGCCACGTCATCCATGCGTCCGGCCTGTACGACGGCGCGAATGACGTCGAACGTCTGATAGCGGTTAAACGGTGCGATTTTGATCGCGCAGACGTTCGGAATCTCGACGAATTGGCGCCAAAAGTCATAGCTCAGCACGCGGCCGCCCGCCGCTGGTTGGAGGTAAAAGCCGAAGAGGGGGATGACCAGGGCGATCTGTCTGCAGTGCTTGAGCAGGTCTGCGTCAGTCGCGTCCTTGAGCGCGCCGAGGCTCAACAGGCCCAGGTCGTATCCCTCCACTGCGGCGAACTGCGCTTCGCGGACGGCCTGCTCCGTCTTGCCACAGATCCCTGCGACCTTGAGGATGCGTCGTCCTGCCGAGGCCGCGCAGGCGTCCGCCGTCTCACGCGCCAACTGCAGCACTGGCTCATACAGCGCGTGTTGCGGGTCGCGGATGGCGAACTGCGTGGTGTGCACGCCGATCGCAACGCCGCCGGCGCCGGCGGCGCAATAGTAGCGCGTCAGCGCACGTTGGTGGCGCTCGTCGAGCTTGCGCTCGGCGGTCAGCGCGAGTGGGTGTGCGGGGATCGCCATCCCCTTGAGCAACAGGGCCTTGGCTTGCGGATCGAGCATCGGGTAGTTGGCCATCAGGGGACTCCTCCTGGTTGGGTGCCTTGGCGGGCCTATCGAGGCCGTGGGCGACGGGCTGCTGCTCGCCGTGTCGCGGTTCGGTCAGAACTTGCCATCGCGCCGCTCATAGTGCGTCGGTTTGTCCAGTGTGGGGCCGCCGATAGTCACCCAATGGGCGACCCAGCGCAGCAGTGTTTCGAGCGATACACTGGGGTAGCCGAACAACGCGTGTGCGCGCCCGGCATTGCTCAGCAGGGCGGTGGGCGCCTCTGTGCCCACCAGCAGCGGCTCACGGTCAAGCAGGCATCCCAGGCGCTGGGCAACCCCGCGCACAGACACGGTCTCGGGGCCGGTGACGTTGATGATGTCTGGCGGACTGGCGGCCAACGCGAGGCAGCGCAGCGCCGTGGCGTTGGCGTCGCCTTGCCAGATGACGTTGACGTTGCCCATCGTGAGGTCGACCGGCTGGCCCGCGGCGATCTTCTGAGCGATATCCAGCAGGATGCCGTAGCGCAGCTCGACGGCATAGTTGAGCCTCAGCAGCGTCATGGGCGTGCCATTGCGGCGCGAAAAGTACTGCAGGATACGCTCGCGGCCCAGGCAGGACTGCGCATACTCGCCGATGGGGCGCGTGGCGTCAGACTCGCGCGCGCCACCCTGGGCGATGGGCGTCAGATCGTAGACGTTGCCGGTGGAAAAGGTGACGATGCGCGCGTCACGGTAGCGCTCGGCAACGATGGCGGGCACATAGGCGTTCATCGCCCAGGTGAGTTCCTCACTACCGGTCGAGCCGAATTTGCGCCCGGCCATGTGAATCACGTACGGCGCGTCGGGCAGTCGCCCGACGGCGTCGCGGTCCAGCAGGTCGCAGGGGAGGGTCTGTACGCCGGCGGCCTCGAGCGCGCCGCGCGCTGCGGGCGACGAAAAGCGGGACACGCCATAGACGCGGGCCGGGTTGCCGGCGGCGTCAAGGGCGCGACGCGCGAGCAAGGCGAGCGTGGGGCCCATTTTGCCGGCTACGCCCAGGATGGCGATATCGCCCGACAGGTCCGCCAGGGACGCGATCAGGTCGGGGCTCGGTGTGGAAAGCAGGTCATCCAGTTCGGCTTCGGTTTCGATGTAGGCCGGCCACAGATCCCGGTATGCTTTGTCCATCGCGCTGCATCCCTCTCGCGACGTCGTAGTGGGCGTGCCTGCGCCCTGCCGCAGTTGCGCGGACGCGCTGCCCCGTATACTATGAAGTGCGTTGCGTTTTGTCAATGGTCGCCATGGCATCCGGTGACCGGTAAGTCTCCCAGATGGAGGACCCCATGCAGCCCGAGATGATCGCTGACTATGCCTGCGTGACCGGAGAGGGCCCGCTGTGGCACCCGGATCAACGCTGTGTCTACTGGGTCGATATTCCGCCTGGCAAGCTGTACCGCTACGATCCCGCCACCGGCCAGCACGGCCAGGTGTATGAGGAGGCCCCGCTGGGCGGCTACACGATCCAGGCCGATGGTAGTCTGCTGCTTTTTCTCGGCAAAGGGGAGGTTCGCAGCTGGAACGACGGAGAGGTGCGGACGATCATCCCCGAGCTGGAGGGCGAACTGGACTCGCGCTTTAACGACGTGATCGCCGATCCGCGGGGGCGCGTGTTCTGCGGCACGATGAGCAGCGAGTCGCACAAGGGGCGGCTGTATCGGCTGGACCCCGACGGCTCTATCCGCGTGGTGTTGGAGGGGATTGGCACATCGAACGGTCTGGGCTTTACGCCGGATCGGAAGCAGATGTACTATACCGATTCGCCCGCGCTCGACATCTATCTGTTTGACTATGACGAGGAGACGGGCGAGATCTCGAACCAGCGCGTTTTCGTCCACAGCGACGAGCGCGACGGCGTGCCCGACGGAATGACGGTGGATGCCGAGGGCTATGTCTGGTCGGCGCACTGGGGTGGCAGTTGTGTGATCCGTTACGCGCCCGAGGGGGTAGAGGATCGGCGCATCCTCTTTCCGGCGCAGCAGGTGTCGTGTGTGACATTTGGCGGCGAAGACTATGCCGATATGTACGTGACCACGGCGGGCGGTCACAGGAAGGACGAGTTGGGCGCCGGCGCGGGGGCGCTGTACCGGCTGCGGCTGGGCATTCGCGGTGTGCCCGAGTTCAGGTCGCGGATCGGCCTGTAGGCCTGTNNCGGCGCCGCCGTTTCTATTCTTATGCCTGGGCGCGTTCGTCGCGTTCCAGGTAGGCGCGCAGGGCGACGGCGCTGTTGCGTTGGGTGTCTTTGGCGCTGTACAGCAGGGTGACACTGCCGAGCCGCGCGGCCGCACGGATGGGCGTCAGCACGGCGGGCTGCCGGTCCAGGTCGCGGTGGTAGCGGGCGACGAACTCTTCCCAGCGAGCGGGGACGCCGCCGTACCAGCCGCACAGGTCGCCACTCGGCGCCGCATCGCGCAGCCAGCCGTCCAGCGGCAGATCCTGCTTGCGGATGCCACGCGGCCAATGCCGGTCGACCAGGAAACGCGCTCCGTCGTCGCGCGCGGGCGGATCGTATACGCGTTTGATGCGAACCCTCATGTTATCCTCTCTCCAGTCATATGAGGCTGCCCCGGGGTCACTGCACCGCTCGTTCTATGCGGGCGATCGCTGCCTGTGCGGCTGCCAGACTGTCAAAGCGTGGCAGCACGATCAGCAGTCCATCGGGCCCCAACTCGCGCGTCAGCGTGACTGCTTCGTCCACGGTGTCGCAGTTGATGTGCAGGACCCAACCGCGCGAGCGGATGTCGCGCAGGGCGCTCAGCCAGCGCACAGGCGAGCCGGCCGGAGGCTCCGGGTTCCATTGGATGCCGTTCAGACGCGGCAGTGTGCCCAGCAGTCTCAAGAAACGCAGCTGGCAGGTACCGTCCAGGTGATAGAGGCTGTACTGAAAGTACTCGGTCAAACGACGCAGGTCGGGCATGACGAACTGCTCGTACATAGCCGGCGAGAGCATCACGGAGAAATCGCACTGCACGGCCTCCAGCGTGCCTTCAGCCATGGCGTGCAGCCAGGTGGTGGTGTCTGTGTAGCCCCAGCGAAGCAGGTAGCGGCGAAAGTGTTCGTAGGCCTCAATATAGATGCTGGTCAGGGCGTCACTCCAGGCGCGCACAGCCGCCGGACGCTCGATGCAGTCGTAGCAGAGCTGCCGCGGCGTACGGAAGGCCGACAGCGTCGTCATGCCGTCCAGCATGATGGGTGGGTTGACCAGGCCGCGCTGGCCTACCACCTGGGCCATACCGGCCAGGCAGCGCTCCATCGCAAAACAGGGCTCACCGTTTGGGTCGAAGCGCGGCAGGGGGCGCTGCCACATGTCCGGCAGCGGCTTGATCCAGGCGGTGTCGCTCTCGTAATCATACGCGCCGCCGGCCAGCACAGCCACGGTCACCAGCACGTTGCCCCATTCGAGCAGCGTGCTGGGCATAGCCTCGGCCAGGTAAGCGGTGTTATCGAGCCTGCGCGCGGCGATGGCCGCGTGCCAGGCCGGATCGCGGTCGTTGCGCAGCGAGCGCTGCAGCGGCGCGTCCGCCGTTGCGCGGTCGATGCCAGGTTTGAGCGCGGTAACTGCCAGGGCCGGACGCCCGAGGCTGCTGCCCGACCAGAAGGCGCGCAACCGTTCGCGCGCTTCGGCTTCGTTCTCCTTCAGCGCAAATACCATGGGAGCGCCTCCGACGACAGATGTCACCTCATTCTAGCAGGACAGACCGTCAGCGCAAGCGTGCGCAGTCTGGGCGATGCGATGAAATTGACGCGCCGAAAGGCGAACTTGGCGAAAAGTGCCCTCCAGGTACTTGCGCTCGCGGGTTCGGCGCGCTATACTGGGTGAGATGGGTCTCGACAGGGGCCCGAACAGTCG
Organism: Anaerolineales bacterium UBA6128; assembly: GCA_002423325.1. Lineage (GTDB taxonomy): Bacteria > Chloroflexota > Anaerolineae > UBA1429 > UBA1429 > UBA6128. The sequence continues at coordinate 12,411 of DIVQ01000128.1, forward strand.
CCTGAAAGGGGGCAAGCTATGACCAGGATACGGGTAACGGTCTGGAACGAGTTCCGACACGAGAAACAGAGCAAGGAGATTGCCGATCTCTACCCAGACGGCATCCACGGCCAGGTTGCCAGTTTTCTGGGGGCGACCGACGACATCGAGGTGCGCACCGCTACGCTCGACGAGCCGGAGAACGGCCTGCCCGACTCGGTTCTGGAGAACACCGACGTGCTGACTTGGTGGGGGCACATGGCGCACCACGAGGTGCTGGATGACACGGTGGACCGCGTGCAGCAGCGTGTGCTGGCCGGCATGGGGCTGATCGTGATGCACTCCGGGCACATGTCCAAGATCTTTCGCCGTCTGATGGGGACTAACTGCACGCTCAAGTGGCGCGAAATGGGTGAGCGCGAGCGCATGTGGGTGGTGGATCCCGCGCATCCGATCGTGGAGGGCGTCGGGCAGTACATCGAGATCCCACATGTCGAGATGTACGGCGAATACTTTGACATCCCGCAGCCGGACCAGGTGGTGTTCATCTCCTGGTTCCAGGGCGGCGAGGTCTTTCGTAGCGGCTGTTGCTGGCATCGCGGCAAGGGCAAGGTGTTCTACTTCCGCCCCGGCCACGAGACGCTGCCAGTTTACTACCATGCGGGCGTACAAAAGGTGCTGACCAATGCCGTGCGCTGGGCGGCGCCCACCAAGGGCCCGTATCCGCATACCAAGGATGGCCCCAACTATCCCGCCATCGAAAAGTTCGTGGTCGAGAAATAAGTGCGCGAATGGAAACCGAGTTTCTGTAAGAAACTCGGTTTTCAGGTAATGGCCGAAAACACAGGTGCAAGAGAGAGGAGAGGGAAACGTGGCTGAAGCAGAATCGGTAAAGCCAGTCGCAATGGGCTACCTGCCCCAGGACCGTCCCCCCGTGGGGGCCATGATCACGTTCGGCCTGCAACATGTGCTGACGATGTTCCCGGCCACCGTGCTGGTTGCCATCCTGACTGGCTTTGATGTGGGCGTGACGTTGTTCGCCAGTGGCTTAGCCACCATCATTGCGCTGATCGGCTCCGGCAGGCGCATTCCGCTCTACTATGGGTCGAGCTTTTCCTATATCGCGGCGGTAGTCGCGGTCGTTGGGGCGGAGTGGGGTGGCGTGCGGGTGGCCCAGGGCGGCATCATCGCCACAGCGGTTGTGTCGATCCTCGCCGGCCTGCTGATCCGTTGGGTGGGCAAAGAGGCGCTCGACAAAGTGCTGCCGCCGATGATCACCGGCTCGGTCGCCATGGTGATTGGCATCGCACTCGCGAACGACGCGCTTGGCATGGCATCTGCGCACTGGGGTATCTCGGTCTTTACCCTGTTGGCCACGGTCTTTTTCTCGGCGTTTCTGCGAGGCAAACGAATCTTTGGTATGCTGCCGATCCTGATGGGCGCGATCGCAGGCTACCTGTTCGCGCTGGTGCTTGGCCAGGTAGATTTCACGCCGGTGGGCGAGGCCGCCTGGCTGCGCGTGCCTGCCTTTACGCTGCCCATTTTCAAATGGTCGGCCATCCTGGCGATTGCGCCCATCGCCATCGCCACGATCCCCGAATCGACGGCGCACCTGTACCAGATCAGCCTTTACGTGGATCGGCTGGCAGACGATCTTGGGCGTCCCCGCTTGGACATCAAGAGGCTGGTGGGCCTCAACCTGATCCTTGACGGCGTGGGCGATGCCATCAACGGCTTTCTGGGCGGTTGCGCCGGCACGAACTATGGCGAGAACAACTCGCTGATGGCCATCACGCGCAACTATTCGGTGCCGGTCTTGATGACGGCAGGCGGCATCGGGATGTTGCTGGGGTTTGTCGGCAAGCTCGCGGCCATCGTCCAGACGCTGCCCACGGCGGTTACCGGCGGCCTGGCGATCTTTTTGTTCGGCGTCATTGGCCTGCAGGGCGTGGCGCTGATCCAGTCGGAAAAGGTCAACCTTTTTGACCCGCGGCAACTGGCTATCGGCGCGGTGATCCTGATCGTCGGTGTTGGCGGCGACACTGCCCCGCTGATCATCCCCGGGCTTGGCGGCGTTTTCGCCGATGGCTTGCCCTCGATCGCCACTGCGGCGGTCGTGGGGATCCTGCTCAACATCGTCTTTTTGATCTTTCCGGACAAGAACGCGAAACAGACCGCAGAGACGTCCTCCGCGGACTGAACGCAAGCGGGCGTCGGGCGCCCCGTTTACGGGGCACATCATCGGTTGTCTGGCAGCGGGGCGGTCACAACGACCGCCCCACTGTTGTGCGTCGGCGGGACGCGCCGCTTGGTGCTCTGCGCGCTCAGTGGTATCATCGTGGCTCTGAAGGTTCGAGGGCTGGAGGCGATCGTCAGGCGATGTCAGAGATCATTTTCCCGCGCGGCAAGCTGCCGCTGGATTATCTGCAGGGTGTGTTGGCGCGCTTTACCACGAGCGACGGGCGTCTGGTCGCGGGGCCGCGTGTGGGTGAGGACGTGGCAGTGATCGAGATGGGCGACCGCTATATGGTGGTCAAGACGGACCCCGTGACCTTTGCGACCGACCAGATTGGCTGGTACGTCGTGAATGTGAACGCCAACGACATCGCCACGAGCGGCGCGCGCCCGCTTTGGATGCTCGCCACCATGCTGCTGCCCGAAGATCGGACGACGCCCAGCCTGGTCGAGTCGATCTTTGGCCAGATACACGACGCCTGCCAGGAACTGGGCGTGGTGCTGGTGGGCGGGCACACCGAGGTGACTTTGGGGCTGACGCGGCCCATCGTCGTGGGCGTGATGATCGGTGAGGTGGCTCGCGAGAGGTTGATTACGACTGCAGGCGCACGAGTAGGCGACCGGATCCTGCTGGTGCGGGGCGTGCCGATCGAGGGAACAGCCATCCTGGCGCGCGAAAAAGCCGACGATCTACGGGCGCGCGGCTATGATGAGGGCTTTATCGCGCGGGCCCNNCGGGCCCAGGGCTACTTGCATGACCCGGGTATCAGTGTGCTGAAGGCGGCCCGTCTGGCGGGCGACCACGTCGGTGTGACGGCCATGCACGACCCCACGGAGGGGGGCCTGGCTACGGCCCTGCACGAGATGGCGCACGCGGCCAACGCGGGCCTTGAGCTGCTGGTTGATGCCGTGCCTGTACTGCCCGAAGGGGCGCGCCTGTGCGCAGAGTACGGGCTGGATCCGCTGGGCGTGATTGCCTCCGGCGCGCTGGTGGTCACCGTGCAGCCCGAGAGCGCTGACGCTCTGCTTGAGGCGTATGCCCGCGCGGGGTTGCCCTGTGCGTGGGTGGGCGATCTTGTTGCGCCCGAGGAGGGGGTCTACGCGGTGCGGGCTGGAGAGCGCTACCCGTTGCCACGCTATGACACCGACGAGATCGCGCGCGTGCTCTAGCCACGGGTTCCACGTGCGGGGTCAGCAGGCGCCAGGGACAAGGCTCAGGTGTCGTTCGCCGCGGCGCCCGCTGCGGCGTCGTTGAGGGCATAGCGCGCCAGGCTTTGCGCCAAAGCGCATTCCGCCTCGAGCGAAGTGACCTGCTGATCGAGCACGGCGTCGCGCACGCGGAGCAGGATCTCGCCATAGATGGGGCCCGGTGGCAGGCCGAGCTTGCGCAGGTACTCGCCGTTGACGCGCGGTTGGACGCGTGACAGGGTCCGTTCGTAGGCGTCCAGGCGCTGGCGCACGCGTGCCGAGTCGGTCAGCACGCTCAGCACAAAGCGCGCCTCGCGTGAGAAGGGCTCGAGCAGGCGATAGAGCGAGCTCGGCAGCATGCTCGTGGCTCCCAGAGAGGTGAGCAGTTCGCGCAGGCGCAGGACCTCGTGTAAGAAGTGCGTGTCGCGACTGCGCAGGCGCAGGTGAGCGGCCAACTCATCCAGCTCGTCGGGCTTGAGTCCACTGGTCAGGAGCGCGAGGTAGCACAGGCTGAGCATGGGAGCGTGCGCCTCCTCCTCGGAGTCGGCGGAGTCCGTCTCGCGGTCAGGTCCGGGATCGCGGTTCAACACATCTGCAACCCGCTGACGCATGCGCACAAAAAGCTGAGCCATCCCGCGAGTGAACATGAGGCGGGGGTGCAGGTGCGCAAGCACGCCCAGATAGTCCAAGCGCTCCAGTGCGCGCTCCGGCGCGGCCTCCTCGAGCAGCAGGTAGAGCTCGTGACGCAGCCGCTCGCCGGTGACGTTGTCCAGCAGGTCCAGTGCATCCTCGATCAGCTCTGCAGTGCGCTCCTCGATGGTGAACCCCAGCCGCTGCTCAAACCGCACCGCACGCAGAATGCGCGTGGGATCCTCGACAAAGCTGAGGTTGTGCAGCACGCGGATGCGCTTCTCCTGAATGTCGCGCTCGCCGCCGTAGTAATCGAGCAGTTCGCCATAGCGCCCCCGGTCCAAGCAGATGGCCAGGGTGTTGATGGTGAAATCGCGGCGATAGAGGTCCTGCTTGATCGAGCTGCGCTCGACCTCGGGAAGGACGGAAGGGCGCTCGTAGAACTCGGTGCGCGCGGTGACAAAGTCGAGTGCCGCGGGGATGCCGGGCTCGCGCGGCTCGGGCAAGAGCAGCTTGGCAGTGCCGAAACGGGCGTGGCTGATGGTGCGCGCGCCCAGCGCCTTGGACAACTGCTGCGCCATGCGGATGGCGTCCCCCTCCACGACGAGGTCCAAGTCGAGCGTTGGCGCGCCCAGCAGCAGGTCACGGACAAAGCCCCCAACGATGTAAAGCGCATAGCCAAGGTCGTTGGCCGTGTCACGAGCGCGGAGCAGCAGCGTCTCGAGCGCCGGCGGCAGCGTCTTTTCCATCATGCGACGGACCTGCTCGGCGCGCGGCGGGTAGAGCGCCGGCGTCCAGAGCTTGATCAGGTCTGTGCGGGTGACGATGCCGACAAACCGCCCTCCCAGGACCACGGGCACCTGCCCCAAGTCGTGCTCCAGCATGACGTGCTGAACCTTGTCTACCGGGTCATCGGGGTGCACGTAGACGGCGCCGGTGTAGATATAGTTGCGCACCGGCAGCTCGCCGAGGTGATGATGGATGGCGCGGTCGATGTCGCGGCGAGTGAGCACGCCCACCAAGCGCTCGCCGTCGAGAACGGGAAAGCCCTCGTGCCCGTATCGGCGCATCAGGTTTGCGGCGTCGCGGACCAGCATGTCGGCCTTGAGGGTGTGCACATTGGTCGACATAATCTGACGTACTGACACCGGTGCGGAGACCTGCTCCTGCAGGGCGGTCCGCAGCGTGCTCTGCACCTGCGCCAGATCGGAATGCTCCACCAGTGCGGCCGCGGCCTTACTGTGACCGCCGCCGCCAAGGGGGCGCAGCAACTGAGCCACATCGACAGCGTCGGTGGCGCTGCGCGCGATGAGCTGCACATCGTCCTCGAACTGGGCCAGCAGGATGCAGGCCTCGGGCTCGAACGTGTCCATGATCTGGTGGATGAGTGAGGAGAGCTCGTCGACGTAGCGGTCGAGCAGGACGCTGGCGATAGCGATCGTGCGCCCATTGATCGACTCGATGGCGGTGGAGGCCACGAGTTTGGCCAGCACGCGGCGCTGTTCCGCAGTGAGGGGCCGGCTGAGGAACTCGCCGACCAGCGCCACGTCAGCGCCCTGACCCAACAGCCAGGCGGCCGCCTCGGCATCCTGCTCGGTGGTGGTGAGGTACGAGAGCGAACCCGTGTCCTCATAGATACCCATCAGCATCAGGCTGGCGCCCACGCGGGAGAGCGGTATCTCGCGTTCCCGGATGCGCGCCGTCAGCAACGTGGTGGTCGCGCCCACCTCGCTGCCTTCAAAGGTCGCGTTGGCCGGCAGCGTCTGCTCTTGCGGATGGTGGTCGATGATGTGGATGAGCGTGTGCTCGTCCGAGCCGCGCAGGGGTGCGATGCCCTGCGTGTCGACCAGCAGCAGGTGCGTAATACGCCGGTGGGTGAGCGTGCGTCGCGCAAGGAAGGGCAATTCGTCTCGAAACAACGTCACCAGGTCGCGGACGTTGCGGTTGAGCTTGGAGGGCAGCACAGGCTCATAGTCGGGGTACAGCAGACTGGCCGCGTAGATCGCGGCAAGCGCGTCCATGTCGGTTCGTTCGTGACTGGTGATGACCTTCACGGCGCTGCGTCCACCTACACGTGCTTGACTGCCAGCATTATAGTGTGAGCACCAGTGATTGACAAGGCTGCGCGCGGACCCTATACTGTGGATCCGAATCGAACGTATCCGACAAACGTGGGCGGAGCTGCCTCGTGACGACGTCTCGCAGAATCTCGCAATTCCGGCTCAGGTTGTATGGCCTGAGCCTGTTGTGCGCTACACTGATCCTGATCCTCGTGGTGGTGGTGGTGCGCTGGTTCCAGGCCCAGTCAGCCACCTCGCTTGCCCCGCACCCCCGCCCCGTGGCCAACACTGACGTCAACCCCTACGGCGCCAACTTTTTCCTCACGCGCGAGGTCGAGCCCTGGAAGCTCGAAAAGACACTGGCAATGGCCAAAGAGGCCGGTCTCGGCTGGGTCAAGCAGCAGTTCCCGTGGGAAGAGATCGAGCCTGAGCGGAAGGGCGAGTATCTTGACCCGGTGAGCAGGTCCAGCAGTTGGGCCAAATTCGACGGGATTGTGGGGGCCTGCGAGGCCCAGGGCCTGCAGATTGTGGCCCGCCTTGACCGCCCGCCCGACTGGACGCGCCTGGACAATACCTACCAGGAGGCGCCGCCTGACAACCTGGAGGACTATGGCGACTATGTCTTTGCCTTTGTGCGGCGCTATGCGGGCCGCGTCAAGTACGTTCAGATCTGGAACGAGCCCAACATCTTTCCCGAGTGGGGGAATCAGCCGGTAGACCCCGCGCGCTACGTCGAGATGCTCAAGATCGCCTACAGGCGCGCGAAGGAGGCCGACCCGGAAGTGCAGGTGCTCTGTGCGCCGCTGGCAATCACCCTGGGCCAGGAACATCCCGACCCTGGCAAGTGGATCGCGATGAGCGACCTGGCCTTTCTGGAGGCCATGTACGAAGCGGGCGCCAAGGCCTGGTTCGACATCTATTCAGCCAACGCTTTTGGCATGGATCGTCCGCCTGAAGATCCTGCCGATCCGAATGTGCTCAACTTTCAGCGCGTCACACTGCATCGTGCCATTATGGAGCACTACGGCGATGCGGGCAAGGCCATCTGGTTCAATGAGTACGGTTGGAACGCGGCACCCGAGACGCTGACGGCCGATAGGCTGATCTGGGGAAGGGTGACCGAGGAGCAACAGGCTGACTACACCGTACGTGGCATCGAGATGGCCCGCCGCGACTGGCCCTGGGCTGGCGTCTTTATGATCTGGTACTTTCGCCAGGTGGGCAGCATCCCGGTGGACAACGCGGCCTACTATTTCCGCATGGTCGATGTCGACTTTACGCCGCGGCCGGTCTATACGGCGGTGCAAGCCGCGAGCCAGGCCATGGCCAACATGACTCAGCAGACGCCAGCCGAGGCTCCGGCGTTTCCGGCGCTGCTGGTCGGCGCATTGACGCTGGGTCTGTTGCTGGCGTTGGGGCTGCTGCGGCGCGCATTTCGCGTACGTCGACCGGTGTAGCGCTGGAGGTTGCTATGGGCAGAGCGTTCTGTTGCACCATCGTGGCGTTCGACCGCGCGGGCTGGTCGACCCATAATGCCTCTCGGGAGAGACGTGTACATTGGTGAGACGCACAACTGATCTTTGTCGTTTGGCAATAGCGGTCTTCGTGGCGCTGGCGCCGGCCCTGATGCTGAGCGCCTGTGACGTGACGCTGCCGACGTGGGTCAGCAAGCCCACAAGCACGCCCAGTGCTACGCCGACGCACACTGCCACTGTCACGCCTAGCGCCACACCCACGCGCACGGCGACGCCGACCTTTACCCTCACCCCGTCGCCCACCGCCACGCTGACGCCCACGCACACGCCCACAGCACTGCCGCTCAGCCTGAATATTCGGCTGAGCAGCAGCGCCCTGGCTCAGGGGCACACTGGGGTGGTGCGCGTCACGACGAGCCGCGCTGCGACCGTCACTGGCGTGATCGACGGGCGCGACCTGGCATTCGCCAGCGTCGACGGACGCGCGCATGTGGGCTACCTGGGCGTGCACGCGCTGGTGGCGCCAGTGCCGCAAGAGTTGATCCTGTCGGCGCGCGCCGAGGATGGCGGTGAGGTATCGCTGATCACGACCTTGCAGGTACTCGAAGGCGACTATGAGTCAGAGTCTTTGGTCTTTACGCCCGAGGTGACCAAGCTGCTGGATCCCGAGAGCATGCAGGCCGAAGAGGCGCGCATGAGCGAACTGTTCGCCGTCTGGACGCCCGAGGTGCTGTGGAGTGGGCGCTTCCGCTGGCCCATTGAGGCAGTCGTCACGTCGGCATTCGGCAGTCGTCGCAACTATGCGGGGCGCTTTACGTCGTACCACGCCGGCATCGACCTGCGTGGCATCACGGGCACGCCCGTGTACGCGCCCGCGGACGGCGTGGTGGTTGCGGCTGAGGCGCTGCAGGTGCGTGGCAACAGCGTGATCGTCGATCACGGCGCCGGGGTGATCAGTGGTTTCTTCCACCTGTCCGAGATGGACGTTGTGCCCGGACAAGCGCTGACGGCGGGAGAGCAGATTGGGCGGGTGGGGGCCACCGGCCTGGTAACCGGCTCCCACTTGCACTGGGAAGTGCGCGTCGGCGGGATCGCGGTCGAACCGCGCGAATGGGTTGAATCCGACTTGTTGACGGAGGAACCGTGACGGAGACGTTTGAAGACTTTTACTTGGATCGACCACTGGTGATTGCACATCGAGGGGCGCGCGACGTGGCGCCTGAAAACACGCTGGCTGCTTTTCGCGCGGCGCTGGATGCGGATGCAGATGGCGTCGAATTGGACGTGTCGCGCTGCCAGACGGGTGAGATCGTGGTGCTGCACGATGACACACTGGAGCGCACCACTAATGGCGGGGGGCCATTGGCACGCACGCCCTACTATGCGCTGCGTGAGCTGGATGCGGGCGGGTGGTTTGCGCCGCAGTTCGCAGGAGAACAGGTGCCGCTGTTGAGCGAAGTGCTGGAGCTGGCCCGCGACGTTCGTCAGGGCGGCGGCCGACTGCGCGTCAACATAGAGATCAAGGGGATGGATCACAAAGGCGATGGCATCGAGGAAGAGATCGCCGAGATGGTGCGCGCACGCGAGCTGGAACGCGATGTGGTGATCTCTTCGTTCAACCCGCTGGCGTTGTGGCGCATGCGCCAGGCGGCGCCCGAGCTGCAGCGCGCGTTGCTGTATGCAGCGGGGATGCCGGCGGCGCTGAGCCAGGTGTGGCCCAGCCGGTTGCTGTCGCCCATCACCTTTCACCCCGAGTGGCGGCTGATCAGTGGCTCACGCGTGAGCAGGGCGCACGCGGCCAGCCACCGCGTGAATGTCTGGACGGTGAACGAAGAGGTGGATCTGCGGCGCTGTATCGGGTGGGGGGTGGACGGTCTCATCACCGGTCACCCGGCGCTGGCGCGACGATTGTTGCCGCGTTAAGGCGGCGTTGGGGTGGCGCGCATAGGGGCCACGCCACAGCATCTACGCAGTGCTGCACGGTCTTTGTAGCCTGGGGCCTTGTGCCCGTCGATGCCCACGAGGGGCAGGCTACCTATTGCATGGGGGGCGCAGCCTGTAGGCCTGTGCCCGAGGCCACAAAGGGCTCTGCGGTCGGCAGGGGTTCGCGTGGCCTGAACGGGAAGGAGGTCAACGATGTCTGAGGAACATCCGCTGGTGCAATTGGCGCGACGCGCCATCGAGCAGTATGTGCGCGAGCGCAAGGTCATCGATCCGCCGCCGACGTTGACCGAAGAGATGCAGCGCCGCGCCGGCGTATTCGTCTCACTGCACAGGCAGGGCGACCTGCGCGGTTGCATCGGCACGATCGAGGCGACGCAAGAGAACGTGGCGCTGGAGATCATCCACAACGCCATCAGCGCGGCCACGCGCGACCCGCGCTTTGCGGTGGTGCGGTCCGACGAACTGGACGACCTGGAGATCTCGGTGGACGTGCTGGGCGACCCGGAGCCGATCGCCAGCATGGCCGAGCTGGACCCGAAGGTCTATGGCGTGATCGTCAGCGCCGGAGGGCGACGCGGGTTGCTGCTGCCGGACCTCGAGGGGGTGGACAGCGCGCGCCAGCAGGTCGAGATCGCGCTGCGCAAGGCCTGGATCAGCCCCAGCGAAAAGTACAGCATGTTCCGCTTCGAGGTGGTGCGGTACCACTAGGCGGGGGGGAAAGCCCTCACCCCTGCCCCCTCTCCCGGGGGGAGAGGGGCACGGAAGCACCCTCAGTTCGCCTCCTGTCGCGGTGGGAGAGGGGAACAAGCGAGCACTCACCGCCGCCCCGGGGGAGCCCTCACCCCGAACCCCTCTCCCGGGGGGAGAGGGGCGCAG
>DIVQ01000180.1 GCA_002423325.1 Anaerolineales bacterium UBA6128
ATCCGCTCAAGTTTCTGATCATCGGCGAGGGGCCTGACCTTGACGCCCTGCATCCGCGGATCGCGGAGCGCTTTGGGGACCGTCTGCAGATTGTGCGCTCCTACACCTATTTTCTGGAGGGCCTGGCGCTGGGCGCCGACAAGGGCGCGGCGCTGGCCTGGGTGGCGGAGCGGCTGGGCGTGCGCCGCGAAGAGACGATGGCGCTGGGCGACTCGGGCAACGACACCGCCATGGTGGCGTGGGCAGGGCTGGGCGTGGCCATGGGCAACGCTATCGACGAGGTCAAGCGCGTGGCCCAGTACGTGGCGCCTGCGCTGGACGACGATGGCGCGGCGGAAGCGATCGAGCGCTTCTGCGACCTGCCCGCCGAGGCCGGGGAGTAGCGAGACGATGCGGTACCACACGCGCGTGCTCGATGTCACGGATTGCGGCGCCCTCACCGAGGCCGTCGAACGGCTGCGCCGCGGCGAGGTGGTGGCCTTTCCCACCGATACGGTCTATGGCCTGGGTTGCGACCTGTGGCAGGAGGCGGCTATCGCGCGGCTGTATGAGGCCAAAGATCGCCCGGCGAGCCTGGCGATTCCGGTGCTGGTGTGCGCCGCCGCGCACGTGAGCCGTGTGGCGTCGGATCCGCCGGCCGCCTACGCGGCGCTGGCGGAACGCTTCTGGCCCGGCGCGCTCACGCTCATCGTGCGGCGGTTACCGCGGGTGCCGGCGCTGTTGTGCGCCGGCGGCGACACGGTGGCCGTGCGCATGCCCGACCACGCGTTCGTGCGGCAGTTGGCCGAGGCACTGGGAGGCGCCCTTGCTGCCACCAGCGCCAATCTGTCGGGCCGCCCCGCGCCCGCCAGCGCGGTCGAGGTGCTCGCTGACCTGGATGGCCGCATCCCGCTGCTGCTGGACGGCGGACGCTGCGGCGGCGGCGTAGCCTCGTCGATCGTAGATCTCGTCAGCGATCCCCCCGTGCTGTTGCGGCAGGGGGCGCTGTCGCTCGACGTGCTGTGCGACGTGCTGCCGACGTTGGTCTTGCCCTGAGGGACACGGGTTGCGCGAGGCGCTTTACGCCCTGCGCCGGCGCTGCTATACTTGGGCGGTTCCGCGTGCGGACCAGCCGCACGTCACCGTGCGCGCACAGGAGAACGCGATGCTTCGACCCCTTCGTCCTCGCGACCTGACCTTGGTCACACTCTGCCTCTTCCTGACGCTGAGCGGCGCTCTGGTGGGCTGCAACCGCCTGCTTGATCGGCTGGGCGACGCGCTCTACCCGAGCCCGACGCCAGGGGCGTCCCTTGCGGAGACCGCTGTTGAGCCCCCGCCCGAGGTGCAGCCGATGACCGAGACCGTTGCCAGCGATCCTACTCACACGCCTGCGGTTTTGCCTGCGCCGCCGGTCTTGCCCACCACGGCTCCGCAGCCCAGCGCCACGCCGGCGCCCGGATCGGACTATGCGCTGGTTTACGCGCGCAGCACCAGCCTGTTCCGGGGCGACTATGTCGGAGGCGCGGCGGTGGAGGCGGCCATCGTGCCGCAGCTGGAGAACTGGGCCTACCGCGACGGTATTCTGGCCACCACGCAGGGACGCGCCATCGAGCTCATCGACCTGAATGCCGGGCGCCTGCGCAGCCTGCAAGTGGACACCCCTTCTGACATTGACTATGCCGAGGTGCTGTGGGGCTCGAGTGGTCGGGCGCTGCTGCACGTGGCCTGGCTGGCCGATGCCGGCGAGGGGGCGGGGCGTGCCGTGGAACTGCACGCACTTTCCGCTGAGGATGGCGCCTGGATGGGGGTGTTGCGCCTGGAGGTCGCAGGCGGTCTGCGCGCGCTGCGCTACGATGACGTCGCTGAGCGCGTGACGCTGATCCTCTATGATGTCGATGGCGCGTTCGATGCGGTCACCACCTGGAGCCTCGCAGATGGCGCCCGCCCGTCGGTCTTGGCGGTGCAGGGCACGGGCGACGCTGTCATCTCGCCCGACGGCGCCCGGCTGCTGGTGCAACAGCGCGCCGAAGGCGGCAGCCGGCTTGTGCTGTACGACTCACAGAGCGGCGATGCCCTGCAGACCTGGGATCAGCCCGACCAACACAGCGTGGAGCACATCTGGGCGCCCGACGGTTCGCGCATCGCCTGCCTGTTGCGCAGCGGCGCTGACGCCTCGGATCCCGAGTCGCAGGGACTCGGCATGTGGGTGCTGGATGCCCGCAGTGGGGAGCGGCGCCTGGTCGTCGAAGAGCCGAGCGTGGCTGCCAGTCTGGTGAGCTGGAGCCCGACTGGCGACGACATTCTCGGCTACCACCGCGGCGAGAGCGGCGATGCCTTTGCCTACGTCATTCGCGCAGATGGCAGCAATCGACGCATCCTCTCGCTGCCCGAGAACGCGCGCGTGATCGGCTGGATGCCCACGCCGGGTGCGGACAGCGTCCCGCAGATCGTGGTCGATCCCTGGCGGGCGCGCTTCATCGACGCGGCCGGCGACAGCCAGGCAACGGCCAACCTCGTGGCCGAGATTGTGGGCGTGCAGAGCGAGGTTGACGACGCGGCGCTGCTGAGCCAGGTGACCGGCTATCTGCGCGAGGCCGGCTGGTCACTGGGCGAACCGGGGCCAAGTCTCAAGCGCATCGACACCAGCACCTTTGTGATGCAGTTGCCGCCTGCCAACGTCTATGTGATCCAACCGCACCGCGCTCAAGTCGTTGCCAGTGGGCATATGGTGCTCGATGCGCGCCTGGTGGGCGATGACCTGGGGCTGGTCTATGGGGTGCTCTGGGACGGCAACGTGCAACCGGCCTTTGTGCTGCTGCGACGCAACGCCGAAGGGCTCTGGCAGACCCTCTGGCTGCCGCAAGGTCAGCGCGACTGGATCGCGACCGATGGCGAGATCGTGCTGGCGGGCGAGGGCCTCGACCTCGTGCGGGTGAGCGGCTCCTCGTTCGGCCTGGATGAGGAGGGCGGCGCCTTTGGCGAATGCCGCGCTTGTCCGCACCGCCAGTTCGTAGCAGATTGGGAGCGTCGAGATGATGCCTATGTGCGACGCAGCAGTCTGCCCGCCGATGCGCCGTTGAGCGCGGTGCTGTGGGAGATGACCAGCCCGACGCCCTATGGGGTGCTGTATGAGGCGGTGCGGCGGCTGCGGTCGGGTGAGCCGCTGGAGGATCTGGCGGATGCAGCCGTGATCGCGCAGATGCGCACGGCCGGTCTGGACCAGGCTGCGACGCGGTTGCTGGCGGAAGAAGAGCGCGCGGATGTCGTGCGCTTTGCGGTGGCCGAGAGCGCGGTTCGCTACGTCGCCACGGTGCAGGACGGGCGCGTCACCGCCCTCGAGGCGGCACCGTAAGGGAACTTGCGTCGGGGCGGCGTCGTCTACAGGGTAGTCTGCATCGACATGCTGCGGCGCCCGCGGACGATGTATGAGCCGCGTTCGCTCCAGCTGTGCTGGCAAAAAGGCACAAAGGCGGGGCTTACAGGACGATAGCGCCAGATTGCGCTAACGGAGCGCAACGGGACGCTGGAAATGCCACCCGCCTGTCGAAAGACCTATTGCGTTGTAGTTGCAGTCATGTTATAATGTGTTCGAGGTACGGCTCTGCGTACCCGGTTTTCGCTTGGGTGCGTCATACTGGCGCCGGGTCTGCCATCTGCGAGCTGCGCGCTGCAAGAGGAGAAAGGGGTAACCTGATGAAGGCAAGACGACTCGTGGTGAATGTCTGGCTGGCGGTTCTGCTGCTGTTGACCGGTGCGCTGGCGGCGGGCTCCAGTGTGTCGGCAGACGCCATCTCCTTCCGTGGTGAGTACTATAACACCACTGACCTGACCGGCCCTCTGGCCCTGGTGCGCGATGATCCCATCATCGATTTTAACTGGGGCAGTGGCTCTCCGGCGCCCAGCGTAAGCGCCGACGTCTTTTCGGTGCGTTGGACGGCCTGGACTTGGTTCGCCGCCGGCGACTATACCTTCTACGTGACCACCGATGACGGCGCGCGCTTGTGGGTTGATGGCGCGCTGATCATCGACCAGTGGCAGGACCAGAGCGAGACGACCTTTGCGGGCAGCAAGCCGCTTGCGGCGGGCTACCACAACATCTGGCTCGAATACTATGAGAATGGCGGCCAGGCGCGCATCAAGCTCTGGTGGCAGGTGGGGGCGCCGCCCATCACCGAGTGGCGCGGCGAGTACTATACCAACGCCAGCCTGGCGGGTGCGCCGTTCCTGGTGCGCAACGACCCCGCCATCAACTTTGACTGGGGCTACGGAGCGCCGCATGGTGGCATGCCCACCGATTCGTTCTCAGCGCGATGGACGCGCGACGTCTACCTGGGCGCCGGCACCCACACCTTTTCGGCCACGTCGGATGATGGGGTGCGCCTGTGGGTCGACGGCGTGCCGGTGATCGACAAGTGGGTGGCCCAATCGCGAACCACGCACACCGGCAGCATCACCGTGGGGGCTGGCACGCACCAGATCAAGGTCGAGTACTTTGAGCTGGGCGGCGTGGCCTCGTGCGTCGTCAGCTGGGGGGCCGGTGGCACAGTCCCCGGCATCGAGGTCATCGTGGACAACCTCGATCCGGCGTTCATCTGGGGTGGCTCCGCAGGCAGTTGGTACGCACGCGCGTGGGGCTACAAGAATCACCTGAACTGGACCTGGAACAGCAACATCACGGCCTACAACTGGGCCAAGTGGAACGCGAACCTGCCGACGGCTGGCAATTGGAAGGTCTATGTCTATGTGGCCAGCAAGTGGTTCGGCACCAAGAGCGCCAAGTACCAGGTCCATCACGCGGGCGTGCGCCACGACGTCACGGTCAACCAGAACAACTATAGCAACCAGTGGGTCAGCCTGGGCACCTACGCCTTTAACGGCGGACCGGGTGAGTACGTCTACCTGAGCGACGCCACTGGTGAAGCCTACGCGACGCGGTTTGTGGGCTTTGACGCGGTCAAGTTCGTGAATGTCGACGTGACGCCCGCGCCAGTGCCGCCGCCGACGTCCCCTTGCGCCATCACGCCGATCCTGGGCTTTGGCGCGGTATGGAATTTCTACCCGTCGGTGCAGGCGCGGCTGGGCTGCCCCACCGAGGTCGAGAAGGGCGTCTGGTCGGCGGAAGAGGTCTTCCAGACCGGCTATATGTTCTGGCGCGCCGACAACACGCAGATCTATGTGCTCAAGAACACCGGCACGTGGCAGGCCTATCCTGACACGTGGACCGCGGCCGAACCCGAGTGGGATCCCGCCATCGTGCCGCCTGCTGGCTACTATCAGCCCAAGCGCGGCTTTGGCAAGATCTGGCGCGAGCAGCCCGGTGTGCGCACCGGACTGGGCTGGGCCACCACCGAAGAGCGCGGCTTTACCGGATCGGTGCAGGCCTTCTCGGGCGGTCTGATGTTCTGGAGCAATCTGCGCGGCACCTATGTGCTGTACAACGACGGCACCTGGCAAAAGTACTAGGCCTGTACTGCCCGTTGCGGCTGTAACACAAAACAGCGGCGCCGTGGGGCAACCCACGGCGCCGCTTTGTGTTTGCGGAATGCGCTAAAAGGCGCGCTGGTGTGCCCAATAGTCGGCGGTCTGCCCCGCCAGTGGGGCGAGCGTCTGGGCTGCTGTGGCATCCCCGGCCAGCGCGCGCAGCATCAGTTGCCCCTCGGTGCGGCAGAGCGTATCGTGAGCGGGAAACAGCTCGCGCAGCAGAAACTGGGCGTACTTGACCAGCCTGAAGGGCCCATAGGCGCGCACAGGCTGCCCCGGCAGAGCCTCCACCGCGACCGAGTAGAGGGCCTTGATGCTGTCCACCAGGTCGGGCAGGTCGGCGCTGAGGCTGAAGGCGATGGTATAGTACCACCCAAAGAGCTCGCCGCGCTCGCAGCCGTGCGCGTCGCTCACTCCGACGATCGGTACGCGCCGCCCCTGCGCTCGCAAGTCGTGGTAGCGCGCTACCTGCAGCGTGTTCGACTCGACCTGGTGCAGGAAATAACCCCCGATAACCTCGTAAGCGTCCCAGGGCTGGGCAGCAAAGAGGTGGTCGCTCAGCGCCACGCTGACGTTGTAGTACTGGTTGGTGAACCAGTAAGGGTGGCACAGGACGCCCAGGCCGCCACCGGCGCGGATCTGATCGTGGCACCAGCAGCAGGAGGCAAAGGCGTAAGGGTCCACGTTGGCGGGCACCGGTCCGATGCGCTTGATGAGCGCCTGGACTTGGTCGCGGTAGGCGGGCTCAGCAAAGCGTGCGTTCACGCTGAAGGAGCCGCCAAAGTTGATGATGTGCACCGGATTCTCCGGCGGGTGCACCTCTTCACCGGGATAGATCCGCAGTCCCAGCGGCAGATCCTGCCAGGCGTGCTGTGCCTCCAGCGAGGGGGCATACAAGCGATGGTCCGTGACGGCCATAAAGTCCAGCCCCTCACGCCGGCAGGCCCCGGCCACATACGCCGGCGCCTCGCGCCCATCGGATTTGTTGCTGTGCATGTGCACATCGCCCTTGAGCGGCAGGCGCGCGAACAGGTCGGGCTGCAGGGCGTAGACGCGAAACTCGCCCACCTTTTTCATCGGCTCGGCCAAAGCCTCGACCAGCAGTACATATTCCTGCTCGCCCACAAAGCGGTGACGCACCACCAGCGTGCCATCAGTGGGCTGCAGCGTGTACTGCGTGGGATGCGGCCAGATGTGTGAGTCGGCGGCGGCATCGGTGGGGTGACAACTGACGCGGTAACTGATCTGTGGGTCCAAACGTACGTGGTCGTAGAGCGGGCGGATCGTCACGCTGGTCTCGCGATCGGCGGGTACCAGGCGCGGCGCGACGTCGTAGAAGGCATGTTCGGGATTCATGGGCACCTTTCTATCCAATGGGGCAGGAGCCGAACGGCGCTGGCGCAGCCGTGAGGTTTCTAGATGCTGCGCAGTCGTGGCACCTCGCCCGAGCCCATGCCGGGCACGTCGACGTGCGCCTGGCGGCGCTGCAGCGTCGCGCCGTCGACCTCGCCCAGGAAGAGCTCGCACAGCACATAGGCGCGGCAGCCCTCCTCGAGGTGGCCGCCATAGGCGCCGCGCGGCGTGGACAGGGTGATGTGCACGTGCGGCTGGCCCTCGACGACGGTGCCGTTCATGGCGAGGATCTCGATACCGCCCTCGCCGCGGCGATACAGGTTGCTGGCAGGGATGCGGTTGTCGCGCACCCAGTGCAGGTGGTGCGTGGCCAGCGTACCATAGCCGCCCAGCACGATCGCCTGAGTAATGCCCGCCTCCTGGATGTAGCGCTGCAGAGCGAGCAGCACGTCCTCGTTCGGGTCGATGCGCACGATGTGAACGCGCGTCAGGTTGAGCGCGATGCCTTCCATGGTTGCAGACCTCCCAAGGTTTGTCAGCATTGTAGGCGCAAGGTGGCGTTGAGGCAAGCGTCGCAGTGCGGTACTTGAAATTGACCGTTGTGCGTGTCTGCTCTAGAATCGCTCTCATGCCGCTGCTCCGCTGGGGCGTACTCTGGCTTTGAGGGGACAGGATGAAACTGCATCCATTTTTCGACGATCCGAACGCCGTGCTGGTGTCACGCACGCCGGTGAGCGAGTGTCCCACATGGGACGAGTTCCGCATGGGCGGGCGCCAGGTGCTGGCCGCGCTCGAGATCGAGATCGAGGGGGAGCGCCCGGTGCTCAAGCCCAACCTGACCTCGGGCGAGCACTTTGCCGATCCTGAGACCGGCATCACGACCCACCCCGCCTTTATGTGGGGCATGCTCGACTATTTGCTCGAGCACGGCGCGCGGCGCGGCGAGTGCTACATCCTGGAGGATCCGCGCAACACAAACACCGATGAGGTGCGCCACTGGCGCAATACCGGTTGTCTCGAGGTGGCAGAGGCCACCGGATGCAAACTGCGCGAGCCGCTGACGTTCCAGTGCACGCGGCGCCGTGTGCCCAATGCCTTTGTGCGTCCGTGGTTCAATGTGGGGACGCTGGCGGTGGCGCCCAACAGCGTGTTCATCAATGTTCCCAAGATGAAGACGCACAATCTGGGTATCACCACGCTCAATATGAAGAATATGCAGGGCGCAGTGCGCGCGGCGGACCGCCACTTTTGCGGGCAGGCTTGGAGCATGATGCCGCTCGAGTACCGCAAGCGCGGCGGCAATATGCCGCGCGCCGTGCACGAGCTCTGGCAGGAGCGCATCGCCTGGCACTTTTGCGACGTGGCCAGGGCCGCACCGCCACACCTGTGCGTGATCGAGGGCATTGTCGGGCGCGACGGCACCGGCTTTCAGCGCGGCGATAACTATAGTCTGGGGCTCTCGGTGGCGGGCCGCAATATGGTGGCGGTCGACAGCGTCGGCAGTTATCTGATGGGCTTTGACCCCAAAAAGCTGGTCTACCTGCGCGTAGCCGCGAATGCCGGTCTGGGTCCCAACAACCTCAGCCAGATCAAGGTTTACGAGGTGCGCGACGGCAAGGCCGTGCCCTGCCACGACCTGGCAGCGTACCGTGCGCCGAGGCCGTTCCGCGTCTTTAGCCCGGTGATCGAGGACGACGCCGAGACCTACGCGCGCTAGCGCGCGGGCGCAGAGCGATCGACGCGGTTGCTCTATCAGAACAGCAGCAATCAGAACTGATCGCGAATCACACCAAAGAGAAACGAATGACACGAATCATCTAGGATGCAGTTCGTGTCATTGGTGATATTCGTGATCTGCCCCAATCCTGCACTGTGAGAGGCAGCCCATGAAGCTGAGCGCGATGTTCCGGAACCCCAACGCGGTGCTGATCTCGCGGACGCCGGCATCGGACCCGGCCACTGACGCCGAGTTTGTCACTGCCGCCCAGCAGGCGATGCGCGCGCTCGAGGTCGAACTGGAGGACGAGACCGTCGTCCTGCACCCGAACTCGACCGTGGGCGAGTTGCATGACGGCTGGGATCACGGCATCACCACGCATCCGCAGTTCGTCAAGGGCCTGGTGCAGTATCTGCACGCGCATGGCGCCGAGCGCGCGCGCGTCTACATCGTCGAGGACCCGCGCAACAACAACACCGACGACGTGCGCCACTGGCGTAACACCGGCTACCTGCCGGTAGCCGAGGAAACCGGCGCCATCCTGCATTCGCACGCCTCCTTTCAGACCACGCGCCGCGAGGTGCCGAACTGGTTCGTGCACCCCTTCCGCAACGTGGCTGCGCTGGCCGTGGCGCCCAACACTGTGCTCCTCAACGTCCCCAAACTCAAGACACACTATCTCGCTATCACCACGCTGTCGATCAAAAACCTGATGGGGCTGGATAACGGCTACGACCGGCACTATTGCGGCCAGGCCTGGGTACAGATGGGCCCCGGCTATAGCGACAACCCGCGTCCGCGTACGGACTGGCTGTCGGCCGCCGACCACGAGCGCTGGCAGGAATTGCTGGCCCAGCGCCTGATCGATCAGGCGCGCGCGGTGACGCCGCACCTTAACGTCATTGACGGCGTGGTCGGTCGCGAGGGAACGGGGTTTAACCAGGGCACCAACTTTTCGCTGGGCCTGGCGATTGCGGGCGTCAATATGGCCGCGGTGGACACGGTCGGCAGCTACCTGATGGGCTTTGACCCGGCCAAGCTGGTTTACCTGCGCATGGCCGCTCAGGCCAACCTCGGGCCTACGGACCTCAACAACATCCAAGTGTACCTGGCCGAGGGGGGCCGCGTGGCCCCCTGCCACGACTTGGCGGCGCTGCGCGCGCCCAAGCCCTTCAGCATCATCCGCGGCATCCCCTGCGAGTCCGACGATTACGCGCGCTAGGTGCAGACGGACATGATCACGAATGACACAAATGGGACACGAATGGCGCGAATAGGCCCTGAAGTGATCCTATTCGTGGGATTCGTCCCATTGGCGTCATTCGTGATAGAGATCGACACTCCTGCGCGGTAGCCCCGCCACTGCGGGAGCTCCTCGGCTACGTACCACTGCGTCGTGCCCCCCAGTGAGGAACTTGGCAGCCGCTTGGGGCGTCTAGAGTGGCAGTCGTAGCTGTGAAAGGTATTGCCATGAAGCCCACTTACCTGATACCACTGCTCCTGGTCCTGACAGTCGTGCTGGGCGCCTGCTCATCCCGCGACCCGCTGACGGGCACGTCCTGGCAGCTCGACGCGTACCGCAAGACGCGACCCATCGAGGGCACCACGATCACACTGGCGTTCAAGGATGGCGAGGCCAGCGGCACGGCGGGCTGCAACCTGTACGGGGGCCAGTATGAG
>DIVQ01000080.1 GCA_002423325.1 Anaerolineales bacterium UBA6128
AAGATTATCATTTGATTGGACACGGGAAGACACAGACTTGGCTGCGCGCCGTGCAGCGTGCGGAAGCCCGGACTATGGACGCTTGCGGCGACTGGCGGCGCCCAACCACACCCAACAGAGCAGCAGACCGACGATCGTCAGTACGGCTGGCATGTTCTCTTCCTCCCTGGCCCCGGCTGAGACCCTTCACGGTGGGCGTGGAAGCATCAGCCGGGTGAGAACGCGCGACTAACTGTATTGTAACACACTATGTGCGTATAATACCGTAAATTCAGGGCAAATGCGGCACACACTAAAAGCCCTACAGGAGCCATCGTATGCAGAAACACCACACAGGGGAGCCGGTTACGCCGCCGCAACGAATCGTGCAGCAAGCGCAGATTGCGCTGCGAGATGGGCGCAATGCGTGGGTGCGCCCGCTGCAGGTCACCGATGCCGAGGCGCTGGGGCGCCTGTTCGTGAGCCTGACGCCGGCTACCACGCGCTTCTACGGCCCACATCCCTTCGATCGCGCCACCGCGCAGCGTTTGTGCGCCGAATTGGAGCAGGACGCGGAGACGCTGCGCTGTGTCGCGTTGCTGCCTGCGGCCGGAGCGCAGGCCGAGATCATTGGTTACATGATCCTGACGCGTCACATTCATCCTGACGACCAGGCTCGGCATCATCACGCGCTGGATCTGGCGCACTGCGCGGCGCTCGCGCCCTGTATCGCCGACGCCTACCAGAATCAGGGCATCGGGGTGCAGATGGCGCGCCACGTGCTACGCTGGGGGCGCGAGATGGGGCTCAGACAGGTCATCCTGATGGGGGGTGTGCAGGCGCGCAACGCGCGCGCGCGGCACGTGTACGCTATCCTGGGCTTCCGCGAGGTGGGCGCCTTCTGGACGCATGGCGCGGTGGGGCTGCTGAACTATAGCATGGTGCTGAACCTGTAGGCAGTGCGGCGGCGGCGCGTCTAGGCGTCGTCTCCGGGAGGCTGGGGGGCGCAATTCTCCAGGGCCTGGCAGGCCTGGCATAGTCCGGAGATGAGGAGGTGTTCGGCCTCGGCGCGAAAGCCGAGCTCCTGCTCAAGCGCTGTCAGGAAGGGCTCAATCTGCTCTGTCTCGACGCGTATCAGCGCGCCACAGCGGCGACAACGCAGATGGTGATGTGTCCCGTGCACCGAAGTCAGCTCGTAACGGCGCAGGCCGTCCCCCAGGTCAATCATCACCAGCAGGCCGAACGCTTGCAGCAGCTCGAGCGTGCGATACACCGTCGCGATATCCACCGTGGCATTGAGCTGCAGAGCACACGTTTGGATCTCCTCGGCCGTGGCGTGATCCTCCAGGTCGTGCAGCACCGTCAGCACCGCCTCCCGCTGCGGCGTCAGACGAAAGCCGCGTTCGCGCAGTTTGGCAAGGAACTCTTCCTGGCATGACATGGCCGCTTCCCCCTCTGGTTGCGACTGATTGACCCCATTGTAGCCGCGCACGTCGGCGTGTTCAAGTCTTTCGGCACGGAGGCCGCGGCTGGGTGCGGTTGGTCGTGTCGCCTGGCGAGTGCACGAGTCGCGAGATGCTGTGGCGACACGGGCGCACTACGTAAGGCAACATTTGAGCGTGTGTTGACTTACCGGTCTACATGTGTTACACTCCGTGTGACACGTGTAGAGGGTCCGGTGGTAGTGGGCCTGAGGACCTGGAGCTTGGCTCCGTGCGATGCGCGCGGCGGGCTCTCATGAGTGCAGAACAGGAGAGAGGCTATCGAAACATCAACCGATCGGACCAGTACAGTTCAACGAGATTTCAAGCACACAAAAGGGGGAGAGATGGCTAATCAAGCAGTATCACGTCGCAAGTTCCTGCGCACGGCAGCACTGGCGGGTGCCGGTGCCGCCCTCGCAGCCTGCGGGGAGACCGTCAAGGAAACCGTCGTCGTCGAAAAGGAAAAGCTCGTCACCCAGGTCGTGATGGAGACCGTGGTGGTGGAGGGCGAGGTCAAGGAAGTGACCAAGATCGTCGAGAAGCAGGTCACGGTCACGCCGATTCCCGCCGAGGTGACCGTGCATGGTCGCGAGCTGCCCGCGGATGCGGCGCCCTACGACCAGCAGATCTGGATTGAGGCTCAGGGCGAGAACAAGCACCTGGACGTCGCGCGCGACATCTACAGCGCCAACTCGGTGCTCAACAAGTCGGTTGAGCCCATGCTCCGCCGCGATCAGAACCAGGACATCGTCCCGGCTGTCGCCGAGTCGTGGAGCGTAGGCCCCGAGGCTGCTTACTTTGACTTTGTGATCCGCAAGGACTGCAAGTGGAGTGATGGCACGCCCTTGACGGCCCATGACTGGGTCTACACCTTCCGCCACATCGCGCATCCCGATCTGGACACCCCGTGGGCCTACTTCTGGTATCCCATCAAGGGCATCAAGGAGTACAAGGCCGGCGAGATCACGCCCGAGGAAGTCGGCGCCGAGGCGCTCGACGACCGCACCCTGCGCATCCACGCGAACGGCGCACAGATCCCCGCGCTGTTGGCCTATCAGGCCTCGGTGCCGGTTCCCAAGCACGTGGCCGAAAGCAACCCTTCGCACTGGGCTGACTCGGCTGAAGGCTTTGTGGGCAACGGCCCCTGGCGCCTGGTCGAGTGGACGCACAATATCCGCATGTGGCACGAGCCGAACGAGTACTATAACGGCCCCCACAAGCCGGCGTTCAAGGAGATCTGCGGCGTCATCGGTATGAGCGACCCGTGGACCGCTTGGAAGAGCCACGAATTGGCTCAGGTGAACTTGGGTCAGAACGAGCTGCGCGAAGTGCGCAACGATCCCAAGCTCAACTCGATGCTGCACTTTTTCAACAACTTCCAGTCCGGCTTTTTGATCTGCCACACGATGCGCCCGCCTCTGGACAACACCAAGCTGCGCCAGGCGCTGTCACACGCCATCGACCGTGAGACCATGTGCTTCACGATCCTCGGCGGCACCTCTTCGCCCGGCTATACCATGCTGCCGCCCGGCTTCCCGGCGTTCAACCAGGAAGGCCTCAAGCACTATCAGGCGTTTGACGTCGAACTGGCCAAGTCGCTGTTGGCCGAAGCCGGCTATCCGGAAGGCAAGGACGCGAATGGCAACCAGCTCGAGCTCGAGATCGATCTGAGCGGTCGTAACGCGCAGGCCGAGTTTATCCAGCAGCAGTGGCAGGATAACTTGGGCGTCAAGGTCAACCTCGAGATCATGGACGGTGGTGTCTGGAGCAAGCGCCGCGCCGAGCACGACTTGGAGCTGTTCTTCTCCGGCTACGAGTATGACTATATCGACCCGGCGAACTTCCTCACGCAAGGCTGGCGCAGCATCAACGAGAAGGGCTCGAACCGCTGCCCGTGGTTGAACGAAGAGTTCGACTCGCTTTGCGATCAGGCAGACAAGGAACCGGATCCCGAGGCGCGTCTCGACCTGTACCGTCAGGCAGAAGAGATCCTCGTCTCCGAGGCCGCGGGCATCTTTTTGACCCACGGTATCATCTATCAGATCTGGCACGACTTTGTCCAGGGCGTTCCGGCGGACAAGGACGGCAACGTGGTCTGGCGCTATCTCGACCTCACGTTGATGCAGGCGTACTTCCGCAACGACGTGACCGACTATATGACGCTCCCGACCCGCTAGACGTATGTGAAAGAGTCCGTGCACACCCTGGTGTGCACGGACTCTTTTTTTTTCTATAATGCACAAAACTGATCGATGTGGGGGACATGATGGATACTCTGGCGCTCGAACGCGAATTGGCGGGCGAGGTGTGGGCGCAATCTTTGCCCTACCGCAACCTGGTAGAGATGTGCGACCGGTTCGGGCCGCGCTTTGCGGGCACGGACGGCTATGCCAGGGCCGCGGCGTGGATGCAGGCGCGCATGCGCGAGTATGGCCTGGTGAACGTGCATGGCGAGGCTGTAGAGCACATGGGCTGGGCACGCGGCGAAGCGCTGCTGCGCGTGTTGGCGCCGTATGAAGTCGAGCTGCCCGCCTTTGCCCTGGCCTACAGCCCGGCCGGAGTATTCGAGGCTGAACTGGCTGACATGAGCTATGGCTCGGCCGAGATCATGGCCGAGCGCGGCGCGCAACTGGCCGGTAAGCACGCGCTGATGACCAATGCGAACCCGCCAGGCTACCCGCGCTACATCCACCGCAAGGAAAAGTATGCGCGCGCGATGGAGGCCGGCGCGACAGGCTTTGTCTATGCCAGCACGGGCGTGGGCAGCCTGCCCTTCACGGGCAGCCTGGCCTTTGGACAGGCCGGCAGCATCCCGGGCGTCAGCGTCAGCGCGGAGGTCGCCATGTCGCTGCGGCGCTGGCTGGAGTCGGGCCCCGTGCGCTTGCAGGTGATCATGCGTGGCGGAGGCTCAAGCGCGGCGCTGAGCCACAACGTGGTGGGCGAGTTGCCTGGCGGCGCGGTCGACGCCCCACAGATCATCCTTGGGGGGCATCTCGACACCCACGACATCGCGCCGGGCGCCGATGACAACGGCTCGGGCGTGGTGAGCGCGTTGGAGGCCGCACGGGCTCTGGCGGCGGTGGGGGGCGTGCCGGGAGCCCGGGTCAAAGTGGTGCTGTTCGCGGCCGAGGAACTTGGCCTGCTGGGCGCCGAAGCCTACGTCGCGGCGCACACGTCTGAGCTGGATGCTATTCGGCTGGTGCTGAATGCCGATTGCGTCGGCGTGGGCGGCGGCATGGGCATCTGCACGCAGCAATGGCCGGCGCTGACCGAGGCGCTGCGCGCGCACATGCGCCAGATCGACGAGACCGCCAACGTCAACGATGGCATCGTGCCCTTCTCGGATCACTTTCCGTTTGCGCTACAAGGCGTGCCCGCGGTGATGGTATCGGGCGGGCCGGGCGAGAGCGGCCGTGGCTTTGGGCACACCGCCTGCGATACCGTCGACAAGGTATCCTCCACGCGACTGCAGGGCGTGGCGCTGAACCTGGCGCGTCTGGCGCTGCGCGTCGGCAGTGATGGTGATTGGGCCATCAGGCGCAGGGCGGCCGAGGACGTGCGTGATATGCTGGTGAGCGGCGGGCACGACGTGATTCTGCGCATGGACGGGCGCTGGCCCTTTGCGGACTGAGCCCATCGGACCGCGGCGTCAGGTTACGATTCTCTGCATTGACGTAGCCTGGCAGTTGTGATAAACTTGTATAGGTCTCGCCTGATGAGGGCGATGCGCCTTGGCCCGCATGCGGAAAGGGCCGAGCGTGTACCTGTGGTCTGCGGGCAGGTCTGCAAGCATGGCTCGCCGCGACAAGCCAATCTATTCGGCAAAGACGCCAGAGGCCGAGCTCGCAGTGCCGCATATAGCCTTTCAAAGAGTCGAAGGGAGGTGCGGAGCGGCCAGAACCTGTTGTCGGTTATGATGTCACAGCGTCGTTTCATCGTGTAACTGCAAGAGGAGAACACCATGCAAGAGCAACGAATGTCGCGTCGTAACTTTGTCAAAGTGGCAGCCCTGACCGGCGCCGGCGCCGTTCTGGCCGCCTGCCAGCCCGAGGTCGTCAAGGAAACCGTCGTCGTCGAGAAGGAAAAGGTCGTCACCCAGGTCGTCCAGGAGACGGTGATCGTCGAGGGCGAATCCAAGGAAGTGACCAAGGTCGTCGAGAAAGTGATCACGGCGACGCCTCCTCCGCTCGAGGTGACCGCGCACGGGCGTGTGCTGCCGGCGGATGCCGCGGCATACGCGGATCAGGTCTGGATCGAGGGTCATGCCGAGAACCGGCACCTGGACGTGGCCCGTGACATCTATCAGGCCAACAGCCAGTTGCACAAGACCACCGAGCCCATGCTGCGCCGCAACCAGGACCAGGAGATCGTGCCCGCCGTGGCCGAGTCCTGGGCACCCGGGCCCAAGGCCGCCTACTGGGACTTTGTGATCCGCAAGGACTGCAAGTGGAGCGATGGCACGCCCCTGACCGCCGATGACTGGGTATTCACCGGCCGTCACCTGTGCAATCCCGAGCTCGACACGCCCTGGGTATGGTTCTACTATCCCATCAAGGGCATCAAGGCCCGCAAGAACAACCAGATTTCTGAAAAGCAGGTCGGTTTCGAAAAGGTCGACGACCGCACGGTGCGCATCTATGGCGAAAAGGCCTCCGCGCCCGAAATCCCGAACCTGATGGCGTACCAAGCCGCGGTGCCCGTGCCCAAGCACAAGGCTGAGGCCGATCCGGCCCACTGGGCGGACAGCGCCGAGGGCATGGTGGGCAACGGCCCGTTCCGTCTGGTGGAGTGGACGCACAACGTCCGGTACTGGTGGGAGCCGAACGAGTACTATAACGGCATCCACACCCCGGCCTGGAGCGCTGTCTACGGCGTCATCGGCATGTCGGACCCCTGGCGCGCCTTCCAGAACTATGAGATCTACCTGCACTCGGGGTTTGGGGCCGACGTGATGCGCGAGATCCGCACGGATCCCAAGCTCAACGCCATGCTCCACTGGTACGCGAACTTTAACACCTGCTATCTGGCGCTGGACACCTTTAACGAGCCGCTGAGCAACAAAAAGCTGCGCCAGGCGCTGGCCCACGCGATCGACAAGGATACCCTGTCGATGACGCTGAACCAGGGCACGACGCAGTCGGCCTACTCGATGTTGCCGCCGGGCTTCCCGGCGTTCCGGGGCCCCGAGCTGCAAAAGTACCAGAACTTTGACCTCGAGTTGGCCAAGTCGCTTCTGGCCGAGGCGGGCTATCCCGAAGGCAAGGACGCGAACGGCAACCAGGTTGAGCTGACCATCGTTCACAGCGGGCGCTACAATGCCATCGAGTATGTGATTCAGCAGTGGCAGGACAACTTGGGCATCAAGGTGAACTATGAGGTCGTGGAAGGCGGCGTCTGGAGCACCCGACGCGCGCAGCACACGATGCAGATCTGGTGGGGCTGC
Source organism: Anaerolineales bacterium UBA6128 (assembly GCA_002423325.1). Classification (GTDB taxonomy): domain Bacteria; phylum Chloroflexota; class Anaerolineae; order UBA1429; family UBA1429; genus UBA6128. The sequence continues at coordinate 6,907 of DIVQ01000080.1, forward strand.
TACGAGTACGACTATATCGACCCGTCGAACATGTTGACCTCGCTGTGGCGCAGCGTTGGGCCGCAGGGCTCGCCGCGTCACAACTATCTCAACCCCGAGGTCGACGCGCTGTTGGATGCCGCGGCCGTTGAGCAGGACGCTCAGACGCGTCTCGACCTGTTCAGCCAGGCCGAAGAGATCCTGGTCGAGGATGTTGCGGCCATCTTTATGTGGCACAACTATATCTTCCAGATCTGGCACGACTTTGTACAGGGCATCCCGGCTGACAAGAATGGTAATGTGGTATGGCGTGGCCTGGACATCACGTTCTATCAGGCCTATCTGCGTAACGACGTCACAGACTACGTCAAGACACCGACTCGCTAGCGCGTTCCAGGGTCGGATGCGTGCGTGCCGTAGCACGCACGCATCCGACGCTCAATGCGGATCTCTTTCGCCAGCGCGTCGCACAGGGCCGTGCGACGTGCCTCATAGCTGCAGCGTTCAGGTCTTCCCCGTCAGTAACGCAGCCTGTTCCGCCCCGTATAATAGCAGTTGACGGGCTTGGATTGTTGTGATACACTCGACAGCATCGTCGTGCAGGCTGAGCGTCTGTACGCAACCACCGGCTCGAGTGACATGAACCCCTGATTGTGCGGTCTCACGCGAGGCGCCGGTGATGCTTACGCGGTCAGCCCAACGGGCTGCCAGCATGGCAGCTCGACCTTCAGAGTACGATCGGACGGAGACTCGTTGCAGAAGGAGGTGGCGATCGAGCGACTTGGCCGTAAGCATGAATGGATCTGCAGTATCTGTTCAAGACACAAAGAGGAGAACACCATGCAAGAGCAAGCAGTATCGCGTCGCAACTTTCTGAAGGTGGCCGCTGTGGCCGGCGCCGGCGCCGTTTTGGCCGCCTGCCAGCCAGAGGTCGTCAAGGAAACCGTCGTTGTCGAGAAGGAAAAGGTCGTCACCCAGGTCGTCCAGGAGACGGTGGTCGTCGAGGGCGAGGTCAAGGAAGTCACCAAGGTCGTCGAGAAGGTTGTGACCGCGACCCCCGAGCCGCTCGAGGTGACCGTGCACGGGCGCGTGCTCCCCGCCGACGCCGCCAAGTATGCGGATCAGGTCTGGATCGAGGGTCATGCCGAGAAC
>DIVQ01000037.1 GCA_002423325.1 Anaerolineales bacterium UBA6128
GGACCAACAGCGTCTTGCCCTGCTCCACGATGATCACTGCCGCGCGAATGCGTTGGCGCATTGGACCGCTCACCTCGCTCGTGTAGGGCTGCTGGCTCCCACTGCCGCACATCGCCAGCTGACCTCATTGTAGCACAGCCCAGTGCTGCCCGGGTGCCTGTCGCACCGCCCCCCAGCCACCTTGCGCAGAATCGCAAAAAGGCATACACTGAAGCGCAACTTTTCCTCTGTACGCCCGTCATCACTGCTGAGAAGGAGTGCCTGCAGCATGGCCACCGCTGGCCTCGCCGCAGGCGAGCCCGCTAAAGGATGCACATAACAACAAGCGATGCGCCCGGCTACCTGCGGGCGATGAGCGAAGATGGCCTGAACGGCCTTTGCAGGCACAATTCGCCGGCAAGGCACCACCATAACTGGTGCAGCGACGGCCACTGGAGGCCATAGGCAGTAGGGCGAGGAGACGGGCTGGCAGCACGGTCCTGCAGGCTGCGCAGCGCAAGGTCAGTGATCCCGTATCGACATAACCGAGGCCATTATGAATAGTTTGTCATCTACTGGGTATACAGTATTCATATATTGTTCATCTTGGCGTCGGATAATCGGCTCAGTTGGTAACTAAATGGTTACAAAATGGTAGCCAGAAGATTACCAGAGACAACCACGGCGGGGTTCGATGTCATCGGAGAGAATCAAAGGAGGAAGGTGCATGATGAGACTGTGGGCTTGGTTGCGGCGCGAGGAAGGTCAGGACCTGACCGAGTATGCGTTGATCATCGCTCTCATCGTCATTGCCGCTGTGGCAGCGGTGCAGTTGCTTGGCGGAAGCATTGGCGATGTGCTGAACGACATCGCCAATACGCTGGCTGGTGTGCTCGGGGGTTGATGATCTGCAGCAGGCATCCACAGGATGCCTGCGCGCACACGCGGTCGAGACTAGCTAGCCCGCGGCTTATGCCTGATTCTCTGTGCATGGCGGCGGCCACCCACTGTGTGAAGGCCGTGGTTGTCGGTATTGAGCACAAGGTGTCGGGTGGGTTGCGCAGATGGGCATCGCGGACTAGCGGACGCCAAACGGACGGACAGGGGGCCGGCATACGGCAGGTCCTGTCCGTCCTTTGTCTGACAGCCACCGCTCTACCCCCACGCGTCCCGCATAGTGGTCTCTTCACCGCGGTGGCAGGACTGAGAGAACATCCATGAACACGCGGCATCGCTCGCACGGCCAGAGCCTGGTCGAGTTCGCCTTGTGTCTGCCCCTATTGATCGTGATCATGCTGGGCATTTTTGACCTGGGCCGCGCTTTTCATGCTTTTGTCATCATCAGCAATTCGGCGCGCGAGGGGGCCTACTATGCGGCCATGCACCCTGACGACGCGACCGGGGTGGTGAATCGCTGTCTCGCGGAGGCGCACGCTTCGGGCGTCGCCCTCACCTCCGCCAATATCAGCCTGGCCACCAGCGGCGTGAGCGGCTCTCCGGCGACGGTGTCGGTGCAGTTTCCCTTTGCGCTGTTGTGGTCGCAGCTCGTTCCCGGTCAAGTCATTCCGCTGCGCGCCAGCGCGCAAATGCTGGTCTACTGACGCGAGACGGGGGGCAGTTTGTTTGTCTGTTCACTCTTGAACAAGGCACGAAGGGGAGCGCCTCCGCGACGCTGCGCCAGGGGGCCAGCTCACCGCGAGCACGGCCAGAGCCTGGTCGAGTTCGCGCTGCTCTTGCCTGTGCTCATGATCATCCTGATGGCCATCCTGGACTTTGGCCGCGTGGTCTATGCCTACAGCGTGGTGGCCAACGCCGCGCGCGAGGGCGTTCGCGCGGGCATTGTCGATCCGGATGATGGCGACCACATGGCGGCAGTGACTCTGGCCTCCGCCATCGCCCTGGATCCGGACCGCCTGACTGTCGTGGTCAGCTACCCTACCGATGATACGGTGCGCGTGCAGGCGACCTATCTTTTTGACCTGGTTACCCCGCTGATGTCGATCGTGCTGGGCCGCAATACCGTGCCGCTGCGCAGCACGGCTACGATGTATGTGGGGTATTGACGCAAGCCCGACCCGGCTTGTGTGAGGGCAAGACAATGGCGCAAGCAAAACAGAGCAAGCTCAACCGAGAAGAGTCCGGGCAGACGCTGGCCCTGGTGGCTTTGCTGATGCTGGGGATGGTCTCTATAATGGCGCTGGTGCTCGACGGCGGCAACCTCTACTTGCACCGCCGGCGCATGCAGAATGCCGCCGATGCGGCGGCATTGGCCGCCGTGCACGAGCTGGCACTCAACCGTAGCGCAGCGGTTGCCCAGGCTTCCGGCCTGGACTACTGCCTGACGCGCAACGGCGCGGACCGCTGCGATGTGGACATCGGCACCAAGGTCGTCACCGCTCGCGCTTGCGCGGACGTGGAGATGACCTTTGCCCGTGTCCTGGGTCTTCTGAGCGAAGAGATCTGCGCGGTGGCGGAGGCCACCTACGGCAGTCCCAGCAAAATGGCTCACATGGCGCCGATCGCTGTCAAGTGGTTTCCGTTCAACTATACCACCATCTACAACCTGTGGGACAGCGACAAGGACTATGACCCGCTGTCCGGCACGATTGCGGGCAGCTATCGCGGCTGGCTGTCGTTGGACTGTGTCTACCCTGAGAGCTGTTCGGCGGTCGGCGCCTCCGTGCTGAAGGACTGGATGAGACATGGCTACGACGGGGACACATCGATCGATACCTGGGTTCGCGGCGACAACGGCACCAAAGCCTCGGTGATCGCCGAAGCGACCGTGGGACAGATCCTGTTCTTCCCCGTGTTCGACACGATTCAGGACAAGTACAACAACAAGGCCTATTACCACATCGTCACCTTTGCCGCCTTTGAGGTGACCGCCGTGCACAAGAGCGGCAATCCCAAGGGCATCTCCGGCCGTTTCAAGTACTATGTCGTTCCAGGGGACTTTGGCGGAACCGTCGATGGCGGTGTGCGCTCGATCGGACTGACGCGCTAAAGGGGCAATGACCATGAAACGTCGCACGGGCTGCATCTGGATGGCCGCGGGGATCGCCCTGGCCTTGCTCGCCGGGGGCCTGATCTATGTGATCCTGCTGCGCGTGGCGCGGCTGGGGCCCATCGCGCCGCCCGAGCCAAGGCTCACTGTGGTGGTCGCCAGGGAACCCATTCAAGTGCGTCAATTGATTGAGGCAACCGACGTGCAGACCCAGACCGTGCCGGTCGATATGGCTCCCGGGGCGGCTGTGCGCGATCCGGGCGAGGTGATCGGCCGCTTGGCACGCCATGACATCGGCGTGGGCGAGATTTTGCTCACGACCGACGTGGTCTCGCCGACCGTCAGCGGGGGCGACCTGGCCATTACCATGGACCAAGACAAGGTCGCCATGGCCGTGCCGGCGCAGGACCTCATCAACCGCATGAAGCTGCTCAAGCCCGGCGACCACGTCGACGTGCTCTTCTCTTTCGAGATCGAGGACTCGGTGCGCACCGGCATCCCCGAAGAGGACGAGGATGAGGAAGACAAGAAGAGCCTCGTCACCGTGTACGCGCTGCAGAACCTGGAAATTGGCGCCATCGTGCGCCCCGGAGAGGATCTGGCCTCCGCCAGCACTGCCGTGCAGCACGCCGAGGCAGCCATCGTCTTTGCCCTCGATCCCAAGGATGCACTGGTTTTCAAGCACTTGCTCGATCGGGGTGGTATCGTGGACATGGTCCTGCGCGCACCTGGGGCGACCGAGCTATTCGAGGTGCAGCCAGGGGATTCGTTCTACCTGGTCGATCGCTACAAGCTGCACCTGCTGGAACAGCCTTAGGGGCAGGAGAGTATGGTCACCAGGGTACTGATCATCGATCCGGATGTTGAGGCCGCCGCCACGCTGCGCGTGCAGCTGGAAGAGGAGGGCATCGAGGTCACCTCGACGGTGACGGGGCAGGCTGGTCTGTTGCGGGCCGAAACCACCCACCCCAATCTCGTCGTGCTCGATGTCGACGTGCCAGATGTCGATGGCTACCACTTGTGCCGCACTTTGCGTGCCAGCCCCACCTCTGCCGCCGTGCCGATCCTCATCTACTCTTCGCGCGGCTCTGTGCCCGACAAGGTAGCCGGCTTTGAGGCTGGCGCCTCGGATTACGTTGTCAAGCCCGCGGCACCAGCCGAGCTGCTGGCGCGCATTCGTACCCTGGCCCGCCTCGAAGAGCCCACCTATGGCCGGCTGATCACCGTCTGGGGCAGCAAAGGGGGCGTCGGCACCTCGACCATCGCCTCCAACCTGGCGGTGGCCCTGCGCACGGCCACGGGCAAGCGTGTGAGTTTGGTCGATGCTTCGGTGTTGGGCGGGACGGTCGGCGTGCTGCTCAACATCGTCTACCCCCACACCCTGGCTGACCTGCTGCCTCGCCTGGATGCGCTGGACAGCGAGCTGCTCGATTCGGTGATGGCCCGCCACTCTTCCGGGGTGCAGGTACTCTTGTCGCCCCCCTGGGGCGTTGACGGCCTGGTGCACCTGGAGGCCAGCCACCTGGAACGAATCCTCAATCGCCTCCGGCAGATCAGCGACTATGTCGTCGTGGACACCGCGCCTTCGGTCGACCCGGCGACGGTGGCCGCGCTGCGGCGCGCCGATCAGTCGGCGATTGTCTTTACCCCCGAAATGAGCGCGCTGCGCAACGTGCGCGTCTTTTTGCGTATGGGCCGCGTCAACGGCGATGCTGAGCAGCTGCTCCTGGTGCTGAACCGCTACCCAATCAAGGGCGGCCTGCGGCTGCAGGACGTGGAAAGCGCTCTCGAGCGTCCTGTGGATGTGCTCGTGCCCAACGATGAGGCCCTGGTGCTGTACTCCATAAACCGTGGCATCCCCCTGGTCACCAGCCACCCACGCAGCCCGGTCTCCCGTGGCATGTTGCAGCTGGCTCAGCTTGTGCTGCGACCATCGGGCCTCGGAAAGTAGGGGCGGCAATGCCGAACGGGACCTACCTCGCTGCCCAAACGTGGAGCGCGATGCTCGCCGGCGCTGCATTGGGCCTGGCGTTTGGGGTAGCCATGGCCTGGCTCAGCGCTCTGTTGCCGTTACGCCTTTGTGGCCTGCCGCGTCGGCCCGTGCGCTGGCGTTGGCCGCTGGCTGTGGCCTGGTGTGCAGGCTTCGGGGCCTTGGCCGGACTGCGCTACGGGATCAGCCTGCCGATGGCCTTGGCTGTTGCGGGGTGCAGCCTCATGGGCCTGGTCGCTTTGATCGATTTGGAGCACCGCGTGGTGCCCAATGCCCTGGTGGCCGCGGGTTGTGTCTTGGGTCTGCTGTCGCGTCTGGGGGCGCCCTGGCCCGCATGGCGCGCGGCGCTCATTGGCGCGCTCCTTGCCGGCGTGTCATTCGCCCTCTTGGCCGCAGTTGGTCGCGGTGCCATGGGCGCGGGAGATGTTAAGCTGGCGCTGTTGATTGGCTGGTGGGTAGCCTACCCCGCCGTGGTGCGTACGCTGGCGCTGGGCATCGTCCTGGGCGGCATCGCTGCCGGCTTTCTACTGGCCACGGGCAAGCGCCGTCCCAAGCAGTATATGGCCTATGCGCCGTACCTGGCAGCCGGTTGCGCCCTGGTACTTGTCTCTTGTGCGGACGGCTGCGCCGGCCTGCTGCGTGCAGGTTGGTGAGCATGATCGGATTGGCCATCGTCGTCGCCGGTATGGTCGCCTTGGGCGTGCTGCTGGTCTTTGTCGGCGTCGGCCAGCTTATCGCCAGGCGCTACACCGTGGTCGACCGCCTGCAGACGCTGAGCGACCTGGTGCCCGTGCGAGGCGAGGCTGAGCTGCCGGCTGGCGATGGCAGGCGGCGAGAGGTGGTGGCGGGTGCCCTGGGACGCATGCTGGTGCGCCAATCCTTCGCCGCGAACATGGCCACCGACCTGGCGAGGGCCAACTTGCCGCTGACGGTCAGCGAGTATCTCGCAGTGCACGCGCTCTGCTTCCTCGTGGCTTTCGTCGTGGGCTACAGCCTGAGCCATCAAGTCGCCCTGGCTTTGTTGGCGGGGCTCGCCGGGCTGCTCTTGCCGCGGATCTATGTGCAGCGCAAGCAGACCCAGCGCATGGTCGCCTTTCAGGAACAGTTGCCAGATGTGCTGAGCCTGGTGATCGGCTCGCTGCGCAGCGGCTACGGGTTGACCGTGGCCATGGACACCGTGGCCAAGCTCATGCCCGCGCCGGCCTCCGAAGAGTTCGGCCGGGTCGTGCGCGAGGTTGGCCTTGGCGTATCCATTACTCAGGCCCTGGCCAACCTAGTGCGCCGCGTGCGCAGCGATGACCTCGACTTGATCGTCACCGCCATCGCCATCCAATACGAGACGGGCGGCAACCTGGCGCAGATCCTGGAGACCGTCTCCAGGACTATCCGCGAGCGCGTGCGGCTCAAAGGGCAGCTGCGCACATTGATGTCCCAGGCTAACATGCAGCGGCGCATCCTGACGACCATGCCCTTTGCCCTGGGGCTGATCATCTACGTGCTCAATCCAGAGTACATGTCCAGCCTGTTCACGCCGGGGCCGACTTTGTTCATACCTATTTTGACGGTTCTGTTGGTGCTCAGCGGCTCACTGGTCATGGGCAAGCTCAGCCAGGTGGATGTGTAGGCCATGACCGCCCAGTTCATGCCCCTCATCGTCGGTGCCACCCTCGCCGTCTCGGCCTCTCTGGCCTTGCTGGCTTGGGGGGTCTACCGCTTGCGCTTTGGCGAGTCCACCCAGGAGCGCGTGGAGCGCTTGACGCGCAGCCTGCGTCCGCTGGAGGACGCCGAGCTCTCGCGCAGCTTTGGCCAGCGCATCCTGGTGCCCTGGCTGCGCGGTCAGGTGCATGCCGCGGGGCGCCTGGCCCCGACGCGCAACGTCGAAAAGCTGCAGCTCAACCTGGCCCAGGCTGGCTATCCGCGGCGTATGACCCTCCTGGATCTGCTGGGCCTCAAGCTGCTCGCAGCCGTTGCCACCGCGGCCCTCTTTCTCGTGCTCTCGGCGACGCGCGGCACAGCGACCTTCTCCGCCCTGGCCATGGCGGCCGCTCTGGCCGGCGTGGCTTTCCTGGCACCTGACTTTTGGCTGGGTTCCCTTGTGAGGCAAAGGCAGAAACAGATCACGCGCAGCCTCCCCGACGCACTGGATATGTTGACCATTTGTGTTGACGCTGGGGCCGGCCTGGATGCGGCCATGATGAAGATCAGTGACAAGTGGCAGAACGCCGTGGCCGATGAGCTGGGCAAGGTTGTGGTCGAGGTGCGCATCGGCGCCACGCGTCGCGAGGCCCTGCAGAATATGGTCCAGCGCACCGGCGTCGCTGACGTCGCCAGCTTTGTGGCCGTCTTGTTGCAGGCAGAGCAGTTCGGCCTGAGCATCAGTGACGTCTTGCATGCCCAGTCGGATCAAATGCGCGTGCGGCGCTGGCAGCGCGCCGAGGAAGAGGTGCGCAAGATCCCCATCAAGCTGCTGTTCCCGCTCGTATTCATGATCTTCCCGGCCATGCTGAGCGTCGTGCTGGGACCGGCCATACCGGTGCTGGCGGACGTGTTTGCCAGGATGGGCGGCCAGTAGTGGCCTGCGGACAACGTGTGAGGCGAGAAAGCGAGGTTGGCAAACATGGTTCGCGCTGAGATCGAAAGGCAGGATGCCGACGCCCTGTGGGCGCAAAGCACCCGCGCGCTGCAGCAGGGCAAGTGGGCAGAGGCCATCGCCAGCCTGGAGCGTCTCTTGCGGCTCAATCCCAACGACGAGGAGGCTCGGGCGCTCTTGACCGAGGCCCAGGTCAAGGCCGCGTTGGAGCAATCCGAGCCCAAGCCGCGCCGCACCCAGCTCCCGCGGCTCGTGCGCGGGCTTACCATCTTCTTGCTCGGCGTGGTCTTTCTCCTATTGCTGGCCGTGGCCGCCAATTACGTCCGCCGTGAGTTCTTCCAGCCACGCGAGACCGAGCAGACGCAAGAGCTGGCCAAGGCCGGCTTTCTGAAAGAGGCTTACGAGCATCTGGCGAACGAAGAGTGGCAATTGGCCATTGAGTCGTTCGAGGCGCTGCTGGCCATTGATCCCGGCAATCAACAGGCCATCGATGGCATTGCCGCGGCCAGGACTGGCATGGTGGTGGCGGAACGCTATGCGGCCGCGCAAGCCGCGATTCAAGCCAGGGACTGGAGCGCTGCTCTGACTGCGCTGCGTGAGGTTATCGAGCTGAACTCCGGTTACAAGGACGCCCAAGCCCTGCGGCAGATGGTAGAGCGCGAACAGGAGCTCCTCGCGCTGTTCACCCAGGCCAAAGAGGCGGTCAAGGCGGGCAATTGGGCCCAGGCCATCACCACCTATGAGCGCTTGCGCTCCATCAATCTCGAGTATGAGAAGCGGTCAGTCGAAGACGACTTGTTCCAGTGCTACGTGAATCGAGCCCGGCAGCTGGTGCAGGAAATGCCCGGAAGCGTAGATGGGCTGATGGAGACGGTAAGCCTCTTTGAGAAGGCCTTGCAGCTTCGTCCGCAGCAGCCCCAGGCTGTCTTTGAGCTTGACCTGGCCAGGCGCTTCCTGCGGGCACAAGAGCTAATCGCCGCGGCACAGGCCGAAGCCGCTTTGCCGCTGCTCGAGTCCATCGTCGCACAGCAGCCGGATTATGCGGCAGGCGCGGCCCTGGCCAGCCTGCAGGCGCTCACCTCGGCGGCAGCGCCTACAGCCCCGGCGGCCGTTGAGCCTGCGGCGACAGTTCCGCCACCTGCTCCTACGCCGTTGCCGACCCGGGGGGCCACGGGCAGTTTCTTGGAACAGGTTATCTATTGGTTCGCTATCGGCGACGCCGCGTTGGATCGCCAGGACTATGCCGCCGCCGAGCAGGCCTATCGCGAGGCCTCCTACCAGGCCATACACATTGGGTTGGATAGCGCGCGTTGGGTCTTTAGCTGCGCGGTGCGTCTCGCTACGGCGCAGGTGCGCTCTGGGCAGCATGTGCTTGCCCTGCAGACCCTGCAGAGCGGCCTGAAGATGCTGGCCACCAGTGCTGAGGCCATCCCGACCGAAGACTATGAGGCGGCCATGCTGCGCGGTGACGCCGCGGCTGGCAGCGGCGACTGGCGCGGAGCTATTGGCGAATACCAACACGTCATCGAGGTCTTTGCCCGCAAGTGCACCTGTCGCCTGGATGGCTGGAGGGTGCTGCTGTGACATTGCCGCCACGACCTGATCCACTGACTGGGTCAAG
>DIVQ01000108.1 GCA_002423325.1 Anaerolineales bacterium UBA6128
GCGACGGAGCTGTTGAGCACGGCCTGCAGCATCTTGCGCTCGCCGTCTTCGATGCGCTTGGCGATCTCGACCTCGCCCTCGCGGGTGAGCAGCGAGACCGAGCCCATCTTGCGCAGGTACATGCGCACCGGATCGCCGATCGCGTCTGTTTCCTCTCTACTCGCGTTGAGCAGCTCCACCTCGTCTATCTCTTCCTCGGTCAGATCCTCGTCGCCATCAATAACCGGAATGCCCATCTGCTCAAACACATGGGTCAGCTGCTGGGACTTTGCCTCATAGTCGTCCTCGCTCTCCAGCGCCTGGTGAATGTCGAGCTTGGTGAGGTGTTCCTCGCGCTGCCCCTTGGCAAAGAGCGAGGCATAGCGTGGATTGTTGAGCCATTGCTCTGTGGTATCAGCCATCGCTGGGCGACTCCAAACGCTCTCGGGCCTCTTTCTTGCCAACCAGCGTCACCGCGTGTGCCTGCCGATGCAGCGCCAGTTGGGTCTGTCTCAGCGCTTCGATGCGCAGTTCGAGCTCACGCACCTGGTCCGTGTCGTGCGCTTCGTGGGCATCAACGAGCATAAAGCTCAGTTGGCTCAACAACGCCGCCAGGTTCTCGCGACGCAAACGCAAGGCGCTCTTGATGGCGTCCTCCTGCGCTGCCTCCAGCCGCATCGGCAGCCCCTCGCTCAGCCGCTGTTGCAGAGATTCTACATGCACCCGCAACTCGCTGTCAAGCGCCAGCGCACCCCCCTCCAGGGCGCCGCCCGACACCAGCGTCTCGTAACAGGCGCGGTTGCGCGCGTCGCCAAAGTCCTCGGCGCGCAAGCTGGCATCCTGCTGCACGCGCTGCAGCAGCGCAGGCTCGCGCCACAGCAGCGCCAGCAGGCGCTCCTCCAGGCTGAGACCGTTGGCAGCACCGCCAGAACCGCTCGCGAGCGCCGCCGGCGCTGGCGTGCGCCGCGTTTGGGGAGCGTTGGCTGAGGCGCCGCGCAGGCGCGTTACCAGCGGGTACAGCTGTCGCTCGTCGACCCGCAGCCGCTGTGCGAGTCGCTGCAAATAATGCGCGCGCTCTACGGGGTTGTCCATGGCTGCCACCACAGGCAACAGCCGATCAGCCGCCTCGCGCTTGCCCTCCGCCGTCGCCAAATCGACCCGACTCACGACCAGGTCAAAGAAATAGTCCGCTACCGGCTTGGCGTCGGCCACCAGCCGGTCCCAGCGGCTGCGGTCTTGCAGCATCAGCTCATCCGGATCCATCCCATCCGGCAGCGTCAGCACGCGGATCTGGGCGCTCAGCTGCTCTTCATAGCGCACCAGCCCACTGGCGGTCAACACTGGCACAACCTTGTGCTCAAGACCCTCACGCGCGACGCCGACACCGCGCTCTACGGCACGCAGCCCCGCCTGATCGGGATCCAGCGCAAAAACCAGCGTCTTGGTGACGCGCTTCAGTATCTTGATGTGCGCGTCGGTGAGCGCCGTGCCCATGCAGGCCACCAGGTTGGTGGCGCCACACTGATGGGGCACGATCACGTCCATATAGCCCTCAACGATGATTGCCGTGCCGCTCGCACGGATGCTTTCACGCGCCAGATCGATGCCATAGAGCACACTGCCCTTGTCAAACAGCGGCGTCGCCGGCGTATTGATGTATTTGGGCAGACTGTCGTCCAACACGCGCGCGCCAAAGCCGATCACCTTGCCCTGCACATCGCGGATGGGGAACATCAACCGTCCGCGGAAGCGGTCGTAGATGGCGCCACGCTCGCCCTCGGTGGTCAGGCCTGCCTTGGCAATATCCTGCGGCGTGTGATGGGCGCGTTTGAGCGCCTCCTCAAGCGCGTGCCATTCATTCAGCGCATAGCCCAACTGGAAGGTGTCGATCGTCTGTCGCGTCACCCCGCGGCGCTCCAGATAGGCGCGCGCCACCTCCGCCTGCTGGCTTTCCAGCAGCACGCGATGAAAGTACTGTGCCGCCGCCGCGTTCGCGGCACGCAGACGCTCGAGTTCGTCCTTTTGCTCCAGCTCGACATCATCGAGCGGGTGCAACGTCACGCCGGCGCGCTCCGCCAGTATGCGCAGCGCCTCGCTGAAATCGACGCTCTCTCGACGCATCACAAAGCTGAAAACATCGCCGCCGGTGTTACAGGCGCCAAAACAGTGCCAGCTCTGCGAATCGGGAAACACCACAAACGAAGGGGTCTTTTCGTTGTGGAAGGGACACAAGCCCTTGTAGTTGCGCCCCGCCTTGTGCAGGGGCACATAGCCACCGATCACGTCGATGATGTCGAGACGCTGCTTGATCTCGTCGATGACGCTCATCTCATCTTGACCTTCATGGCGCGGCCGCCCGCCATGTCCACAACTCGCCCTGAGCCCCGGCCAGGTAGAGCGTGCCATCCAGGGCGTCGACGGCCAGCCCACTTACCAAACGCTCCCCCACCACAATGTTCTGGCGCACCGTCAGCCGATCCGGGTCCAGCACCAGGCAGCCGGTTGCCTGCGCCAGGTACAGCGACCGTTGCTCTGCGACCACACGCACGGCATCGGATCCGATCAGCGGCACGTCCGGGCTGCCCCACAGGTCACCGACGATGCCGAGGCTGGCCGTATCAATGACGGTCAGCGCCCCGTACTTGGGCGCCAGTGCGTGCGCCACGTACAGACGCTGTGCGTCGGCGTCCAGCGCCAGATCCTGCGGCAGCCCCAGCCCCTCCAGCGTCACCTTACCGAGCGTCCGCAGCGTGACCGCGTCCAGCGCCAGCACGTCCCCGCTGCCCATCAGGCCAACGTACAGTCGCTGGCGCAGCGGGTCACAGGCCAGGGCCGCCGGCGCCTGTGGGAACTCGCGCGTGCGAACAGCGACAAGGCTCTGCCCGTCCAGCGCAACGATGCGCTTGCCGCCGCTGTCGGCCACAAAGAGGACGCCGTCGCCTTCGACCGCGTTAGTCGGACGTCCAAGCTCAGCGATGACCGCACGTTCGTCGCCCTCACGCCCCAGGAGCAGCGCCTCTCCACGCGCCGCCAGCAGGACCAGAATCTCGCCCGTTTCGTCTCTCACCATGAGGCGCGTGACGTCTCCCGCCACGTAGCGCGACCAGAGCTCAGCGCCCGTGACCGCGTCGCGCGCTGTCACCCGAGATCCACTGGCAGAGATGACCCGCCCGTGCGCGCTATCCACCGCAACTGCGTCGACACGCGCACTCTCAGCCGCGCGAATCGGTGTCAGAAGCGATGTCAGACCGGCCGGACGCTGTGGCAAGTCCTCCCCGATGCCGACGGACGGGGCGGCCATCGCCTGCATCAGCGCCGAGCCCACCCCCTTGATAATGAGCGGTAAGAAGGGCCTGCGTCCCGCGGCGGCGTCCACACACACCTGCAGGCTTACGTCATCCATGCGCATGGCCGTCACGCCACCCTGCCCATCGTTGTAGACCCCGAAACGCAGCGTGACGCGTTGCCCCGCGAACCCCGAGAGGTCTGCTTCTTTGGCCAGCCAGGTCTGAGCGTTGGAGAGCACCCAGAGCAAGGGGCTGTAACTGCCGTCCTCAAACACGGCCAGCACGTACTGTGTATCCTTGCCGGCATCGCTGGAGATCGGATAGTAGCGGAAGGTCAGCGTAACGCGCGCGTTGGCGGGCAGGTCCACCGTCTGCTCAACCGAGCTGTAGCGGTAGACGTTGGGCTCGCCCGGCTCGATGCCAAGGCACATCGCCCACTCGCCCGTAAGGGGCTGCGTCCTGCAATAGCGGGGGTTCACGTCGGTGAGCGAAATCCAGCTGAGGCGCGCCTCGAAATCGCCGTTGAGCACGCCCTCGTCGCAGACGATGACGGGCGTGGGCGTCGCGCCGGGCGTCACCGTGGCCACCGACGTCGCTGTGCGCGTCACCGTCCGTGTGGCCGTCGGCGTAGTGGTGCCCGCAACGGTCGGGGTACGCGTGGGCGTCCGGCTGAATCCGACGGTCGCGCTGGCTGCTGCCGTGGGCGTGCCCGTTGGCGCGCTCTGCGGGCCGCACGCCGATACCGTCACGTCGTCCACATACATCGCCGTGCCGCTGACGCCCAGCCCATCGTTGTACGCACCGAACTGCAACCAGAGGGTCCTGCCCGCGTAGCGCGGGATCGTATACTCAGCATACTGCCAGCCCGCAGCGTTCTCCGAGATCCGCTGCACCGTTTCGAGGTAGGTCTTGTTCTCATCCAGCAGCAACACATACTGCCTGCCGTGCGCCGTGTCGCCCGAAACTGCGTAATACCAGTAGCGGATGCTGAGCGCCGTCGCATCGTCGGGCACCCTGAACGCCTGCCGCGCCGACGAGTAACTGACCGCCGTGGCCTCACCCACCACCCCAACCCGCACCGAGCGCGCGCCGTTGTGCGCCTGCTCCGCAGTGTACACCGCCGGGTAGGCGGTCTCCGGCAACTCCCAGGCCTCGTCGCGCTCAAAGCCACCATTGTACACCAGATCCCAGCAGAGCGGCGTGGGAGAAGGGGTTGGCGTGTGCGTGGCAGTGCCGGCCGGCGTCAGGGTGGGCGTACGGGTCGGCGTGGGCGTCGGCAACATCACCTGAACCGGTGCGGCGTCGGTCAGGCTCGCTGACCCCGCATTGCTGGAAGAGACCTCAATCGCGCTGCCATAGGTCCCCGAGATGAACCCGGCCCTGGCCTGGAACACGAGCTTGAGGTTTCCGGGGGCGGTGATCGGCGTCTTGTCGAGCGCTGTCACCGCATCGTATTGGCGGTGATGTCCGCCATCGCGATACAGCCAGTCCCACATCGTCCAGCCACCGTGGGGGTCGACCAGCTCGTAGGGACATACGCCCAGCACTTCGGGCCAGCGGCTCCAATAGTCGCGCAGCGCCCGCGAGATATAGTCGGCGCGGTTGTTCTCGTCGATCGCGGCATACCCCTGGAATCCGAACGAGTTGTTGCCCAACGCATAGCCGGTCTCGGTCAGCAGAACCCTGACGCCAGTGCGCCCGTGCGCAGCCAGCCGATCCAGCTCGAGCAAATAGCTGTCGATGGTCAGGATCTGGTATTCGGTGGCCGTGCCGTCGTGGATGTTGTACTCGGGCGGATGGTTGCCCGGATAGGGGTGACTGGCCCAGACGTCAAAGGCCTGCATGGCGCCCGGCACCGTAGCCATGGCGTCGATGAACGCCAGACTGTCATAGTTGCCGCCCGGTGAGAGCGCGCCGTTCAGGATCGCGATGCGCCCATCCCCAAGAGCGCGAATCGCCGCGGCCACGTCAACGAGGAACTCGGCGTATTCGATCGGATTGGGGGCGCCACTCCACTCGATATCGAGGTTGGGCTCGTTCCAGACTTCAACGTAAAGCGTCTGTCCGTTGCGCCGCGGCAGCCCGTCGACAACGCGCGCGTAGGCCTCTGCAATCGCCGTATAGTCACCCGGGCTCGTGGCCTCGGGCTTGCGCCAGTTGGGACCGTCGTAGGGTCCCCCCAACCGCACCACCGGAATCAGTCCTCGGTCATAGCAGCCGTTGACAAAATCGACCCAGCAGCCCTGCGGCCCAGTCGTGGCCTCCGTGATCCCATAGACCAGTTGCTTGACGTAGGCCCCTGCCCCCATCGCTTCGCGCACACGATCCAGCTGCCATCCGATGTAGGTGACATCACACTTGTCCTGCACAAAGGTGTGCACGCCGAGGTTGCTGGCGGTGCGCGCGGGCGGAACGGTCAGGCCTGACCAGGTCAGCGTGCGTCCGCCGATGGTCGGGTTCTTGCTCGATATCTGCGTGGCGTTGCCATAGATGCGCGTCGAGCCCACCACATAGGCAAAGCCTTCGGGCAGATCGACCGCCACCGACGCGCCCTCGGCGCCGCTCGTCAGCGCGTTTCTCACCGTGACCGTATAGGTCACCGTCTGCTCGGCGATGACGGCGCTGGGCGACGCCTCGGCCGCCAGGCTCAGCGCGCCGCGCTGCGCCGACACGAGCGTCGGCACGAGCACCGAGCTCAGCGTCAGACAGGCGCACAGCGCCAAGTGAAGCGCGGGATTACAGACGATGCGGCGTAACAAGCTTGGCCCTCCGAGTTGCGCGGCGGGGGTCGGATGAGTGGGTACACGCAGCATAGCGAGTGCGCGGCGGCTTGTCAACCGGGACAGCACTGCAGCCGACGTCTCGCTCAGCAGAGACGGCGACGCCCGGCAGGCGCGCTGTCGCGCGTCCACCGGGCGTCGAAGACTGCGATCGTTACTTGTCGTTCAGTTTGGCCTGCGCCGCAGCCAGCCGCGCCACGGGCACGCGGTAGGGCGAGCAGCTCACATACTTGAGGCCCGTGCGGTAGAAAAAGTCGATCGACTGCGGGTCGCCGCCATGCTCGCCGCAGATGCC
>DIVQ01000062.1 GCA_002423325.1 Anaerolineales bacterium UBA6128
GGGTGATGCCGCCGGCCTCGCCCGCTTGCACATTGCTCGTGCGGATGACGTCCAGCAGCGATGTCTTGCCGTGGTCCACATGCCCCAGAATCGTGACGACCGGCGGGCGCTCGCGCAGGAACTCGGCCTCTTCGTCGCTGTAGGTGCGGCGCCGTACGCCCTCCATGGGCTTGAAGGTCTCTTCCTCAGCCTGTTCCGGCTCGGGCGCCTTGGGCTCAACGACCGTGTAGCCCATGTCCTCCGCCACGATGGTGGCTGTGTCGTGATCAATCTGCTGGTTGATATTGGCCATGACGCCGGCGTTCATCAGCCCTTTGATCAACTCGATTGGCCCGCACCCCATCAAATCGGCCAGCTCACGGACAGTGATCTGCGGCGGCAGTTCGATTTCCTGGGGGCGGCTGGGCGCTTCGGGCGCCTTGGCCGGTCGCGCCGTCTCAGCGGGTCGCGGTGCCGAACTTGAGCCCCCGCTTGACGAGCGCGAACGCGATCCGCGCTGCTGCGATCGATTGCGGTTGTTCCGGCTGCCTGGGCGGTTTCCGCCCTTGCTTGTTTGTGCCATATTCACTTCCCCTTTCTGAGCGCGCTGCGCTCGACGGGCTGTATCCGATGCACGGGTCACGCAGCGCTGTCACGAGCAACCGTAGAGGCGCGCTCGTACAGCGTCCGGGAGAGTGCGTCGATACCGGGTGATCCATGTGCGGGGAAGGGGTGGAGAGAGAAAGAGGAGTTCTGCGAGCCCAATGCAACCTGCTCAGCCCCTCATTATCACGCCCCCTCAGCGCACAGGGTGGCCAGACGCATGTGTTGTTTCATGCCCGTTTCCACAACATGAGCCTGATCTGCGCCCAATCCTCGGCGACTCGCCATCCTGCGCTTGTCGCTGTATGCATTCGTAGACATATCACTCGTGATCCGACGCGGCATCCTGCACCGATTCGGCCGGACGCTCAGGGAGTTGCTGGCCGTAGGACTCTAGTGTCGCGAGGTCCTCGGCCGTCAGCGTTGTTTTGAGCGCTGCACCCAGCACTCTATGCTTCAGTGCAGCCGTCCAGCAGTCCCTGTAGGCGCACAAGTAGACGCCTCTACCGTTCATTTTCCCGCTGGGATCGATCAGCACTTGACCGGTGGGCGTACGCACAACACGACACAACTGTCGCTTGTTCAACACCCGCCGGCAAGCGACGCACGTTCTCTGCGGCTGTCTCTTCACCGCTCCCCCGGGCAGTCGGGCTTTATAGTGGCCCGCTGCTAATAGTCCTCGTCGCCCCAGTCGTTGCGGTCGCGGCCCGGCTTGCGCCTCTTGCGCGCCACCACCTCGCCGAGTTGCTCATCGTACTCGAGCTGGCGACCGAGGGTGCGCTTGCGGCGCTGCTTCTTGGACGGCTTGCCGTCCTCGTCCTCTTCTTCCTCGTCCCAGCCTTCGTCCACCGGTTCTTCCGTTTGAACCATAGGAATCGTTTCCTCAACGGTTTCTGGCGCCTGCTCCTCGGGAGCCGTCTCCGTACCGGCTTCCAGGGGCTCGGGCGTGATCTCTTCGGTGGCCTCTGTTTCCGCCGCGACTTTGGGCGCGACCTCGGCCACGATCTCTGGCGTGACTGCTTCAGCTTCGACGGTCTCGTCGGCCGAGGCAACCGGCTCTTCAGCCAAAGCGGGCTCTGCAAGTTCCGGCTCGCCGGCAACGACAAGCCCTTCGGTCTCCTCGTCCTCCAGACCGACCTCAGCCTCGGCGAGCAATTCGGCGGCGGCTGCGCGCGCGGCCTCAAGCTCGCGTTCGCGTTCAGCGGCCTCGGCAGCCTCTGCAGCCAGGCGCTCCAGTTCAACGGATGCGTCACTCTCGCTGCGGATGTCGATGCGCCAGCCGGTCAGTTTGGCTGCCAGGCGGGCATTCTGCCCTTCCTTGCCGATCGCCAGCGAGAGCGCCTTGTCGGGCACGATGACCTTGGCGGTCTTTTCTGCCTGGTTGAGGTACACAGAGGTGACCTTGGCCGGGCTGAGCGCGTTAGAGATGTAGGTCGGCAGGTCGGGCGCCCAGGCCACGACGTCGATCTTTTCGCCGTTCAGCTCGTTGACGATATTCTGGATGCGCACCCCGCGGATGCCCACGCAGGAGCCCACCGGCTCCACGCCCGGCTGCGTGGCCGAGACGGCGACCTTGGATCGCCAGCCTGCCTCGCGGATGATGGCCTTGACTTCGACCACGCCGCTGTAGATCTCGGGCACTTCGAGCTCGAGCAGGCGTCGCAGCAGGCCCTGATGCGTGCGCGAAAGGATGATCTGGGGACCGCGTCCGGTGCGCTCAACTTCGACGATATAAGCGCGGATGCGCTGATTGTAGCGATAGTTTTCGCCGGGGATCTGCTCGCTGCGCGGCAGGATCGCCTCAGCCTTGCCCAGGCTTACGCGCACATTGCGCGAATGGGCGTCAATCTCGAGGATTACGCCGTTGACGATCTCGCCGGCGCGATCCGCGTATTCCTGGTAGACAGAGTCATGCTCGGCCTCGCGGATGCGCTGCATGATGACCTGCTTGGCCGTCTGAGCGGCGATGCGCCCAAAGTTACGCGGGGTGAGCTCCTGAATGATGGTCTCGCCCACTTCAGCGTCCGGCTTGATGGCGCGCGCATCGGCCAGCGTCATCTGTGTCTCCGAGTTCTCAAGTTCCTCGACGACAAGGCGGCTGACAAAGACGCGCGCAGCACCGGTGTGCTCATCCAAGTCCACCGAGATGTTCTGCTCGTCTCCATGGTTGCGCTTGTACGCAGCAGCCAAGGCGGCTTCGATCGCCTCGATAATGACTTCAGGAGCCAGGTTGCGATCCGAGCAGAGCTGCGTGATCGCAATCTCGAATTCGCTTTTCATAGGATCGTAGTCCTCCTCAAGGCCCCTATAACAAGAAAAGTGGGGTATCGCCCACTTTCCCCAAGAGGAACCTTTGCTCCGAGTATACCACGTCTCGGGCAAACACGCAAATAATCCGGGCTTTGGCAAGTACGAGCGGTTGCGGGCCGCGGTTGCGGGCCAGAGGTTTTGACCGGGCCTTTCGACGGGCGTACAATATCCGCAAACGCTCCTGAGGTGCGACCCATGCCTCTCTATGAATATCGTTGCGAAGCCTGCAGGATAAAGTTCGATCTCTTGCGCAGCTTTGCCGACGCGGATGCCCCGGCCCGCTGTCCGCAGTGTGGCGGCCAGGATACCAAACGCGAGCTGTCGCGTGTGGTGGCCATGCGCAGCGGCGGTGGCGAGGGCGCCGAGTCGGCCGGTGGCGGCAGCAGTTGTGCCGGCTGCTCGTCGAGCAACTGCGCCAACTGCAGTCGCTGACGTGGTGGCCTCTGCGGTACAGCCCGTCTCGTTCGATCTGCTGGCGCGTGACGACGCCGCGCGCGCCGGCCTGCTGCATACCCCCCACGGCGATGTCGCCACGCCCGTCTTTTGCCCCGTGGGCACCCAGGCCACGGTCAAGGCCCTGGCTCCGCGCGACCTGCTCGAGCTCGACGCGCCGATGATCCTGGCCAACACGTATCACCTGTACCTGCGTCCCGGCGCGGCGCTGATCGCACGGCTGGGCGGGCTGCACCGCTTCATGGACTGGCCACGTCCCATCCTGACCGATAGCGGCGGGTTCCAGGTGTTCAGTTTGCAAGAGCTGCGCAAGCTCGATGACACCGGCGTCACCTTTCGCTCGCACATTGATGGCTCAGAGCACCGCTTCACGCCCGAGCGAGTGGTCGAGATCCAGGAGCAACTCGGTTCCGACATTGCCATGGTGCTGGACGAATGCGCCGAACCGCACGACTATGCGTACGTGCAGGCAGCCATGCGCCGCACGCATCTGTGGGCCGAGGCCTGTCTGAAGGCGCACACCCGTGCCGACCAGGCGCTGTTCGGCATTGTGCAGGGCGGCGTATTCGAGGACCTGCGCGCCGAAAGCGCCCGGGCGTTGGCCGCGCTCGATTTTCCCGGCTATGCCATCGGCGGGCTCTCGGTGGGCGAAACCAAAGCCGATATGCTGCGTATACTCGATCACGTCACGCCGCTGCTGCCGCAGGCCAAGCCGCGCTATCTGATGGGCGTGGGTTCGCCAGAGGACCTGGTGGAGGGCGTGGCGCGCGGCGTCGACATCTTTGACTGCGTGCTGCCCACACGGCTGGCGCGCAACGGCGCCGTCTTTACGCCGGACGGCCGGATGAACTTGCGCAACGCGGCGCACACTGAGGATCGGCGGCCCATCCAGGAGGGCTGCACCTGCTACGCCTGCACGCACTTTACGCGTGCCTATCTGCGCCATCTGACCATGAGCCGCGAGATCCTGGGCGTCTACCTGAGCACGTTGCACAACGTTCACTTTTTGCTGCAGTTGATGCGTGACCTGCGCGCCGCCGTGCTGCGAGGCGAGTTCGCCGCCTATCGCGAGGCCTTTCTGGCGCGCTATCGCGTGGCTGATGGCGAGGCGCGCACGCAGAACCGCCGCGCGCGCCAGGCGCGCCTCGGCGGCGCCGACCGCTAGCGCCGCGGCATACATACTTGTCCGACAGGAGATGCGCTGCATGTCCACGCTACAGGCCATCATTCTCGGTATCGTGCAGGGATTGACCGAGTTCCTGCCCATCAGCAGTTCCGCGCACTTGGCGTTGGTGCCCTGGGTGCTGGGATGGCCGGTGCCCAGCCTGACCTTTGACACGGTGCTGCATATGGGCACGCTGGTGGCGGTTGTGGCTTACTTTTGGGGCGACATCTGGCGGATTCTGGGGGCCTGGTGGCAGAGCCTGCGCACTCGGCGCATCGACAATCCCGACGCGCGCCTGGCCTGGCTGTTGATCCTGGCCACGCTCCCGGCGGTGCTGGCGGGCGTTCTGCTGGAGGATCTGGTGGAGGGCTTGCTGAGCACTCCGGCTGTGGTCGCCGCTTTCCTGATTGTGACGGGCGTGCTGCTGTTCGTCTCCGACCGCGTGGGGCGCAAGCAGCGCACGCTGGAGCAATTGAACACGCTCGATGCGGTCAGCATTGGCGTCGCGCAAGCCTGCGCGATCATTCCAGGATTGTCGCGCTCGGGCCTCACCATCGCTGCCGGGCTGTTCCGCGGGCTGACGCGCGAGGAAGCCGCGCGCTTTGCGTTCCTGCTGGCGCTGCCGATCACCTTTGGGGCCGCTGCGCAGCAGGTCTACATAGCGGCGCGGGCCGGCCTCAGCAGCGCCGACTTGCTGCCGATGCTGCTCGGTGCGGGCGCGGCGCTGGTAGCGGGCTACCTGGCCATCCGCCTCTTGCTGGGTTATGTGCGCAGCCACAGTCTGCGCCCCTTTGCCTATTACTGCTGGGTGGTGGGGGTGGCCGGACTGGTGCTGGCGTGGCTGCGCTGAACGCGCGCGTGGCGCTGGCCACCCTTGTGGCGACGGCGCTGTGCGGCTGCGTCGCGTTGCAGCCTGTGCGCGAGTCCGCCGGCGAGTCGCCGCAGACCGCTGAGGATGCGCTCGTGCGCATCGCCGCCTGCTGGTCGGGCACGCCGCTGGCGGAGGACCTGAGCGCGGCGCTGGCGGCTGCGCATCCTGGCCTGGCCGTCGATGTCGCGCGCGGCGACAGCCCCGCCCCCGACGATCTGCTCGCTGACGGCCAGGCCGACCTCGCGATCGTGGCGCTGCCGGCCGAGGGCGCGCTGCTGCCGGACCCCCCTGATGCCTGGGCCGAGTACCATCCCACGCTGCTGGCCATCGACGCGCTCGGCGTCTTTGTCCATGTCGGCTCGCCGCTGCGTGATCTGTCTACGGCGCAACTGGCGAGGTTGTACGGGGGCTATGTGCTGGACTGGAGCGCGCTGGCGGCCGGATCTGGCCAGCCGGCATGGGTGAGCGTGCAAGCGGGCAGCGCCAGCCGCGCGCTGTTCGAGGAACGCATCCTGGGCGGCGAGGCGCCGTCCTCTGCGACATTGCTGGTGCCGAGCGACCGCGCGGCGGTGGCCTATGTGGCTGAACACCCGCTGGCGCTCGCGTTTGGCTCGGTGGCCGCACTTGAGGAAGGTGTCGCGCTCGTCGCGCTCGATGGTGTGCTGCCCACCGCGCGCAACGTGGCGCGTGGCGACTATCCCCACACGTGGGCGCTGTACGCGCTGTTGGCGCCACAGGCCCCCGCACAGGCCGAGCAGTGGCTGGCCTATGCGCAAAGCGACGCGGGGCGCGAGGTCATCAGCCAACGCTATGCACTGCCGCGGTAGGGCGCGGCCGGCGCAAACACCCGGCGCTCTAGCGCCGGTCTATAACGCAAAGCCCCCTGAAGGGGGCTGACCATAGCCGTGCAATGAATGATGTAGCATAGGGCCTCGTGCCCGTTCGAGGCACCGCTAGAGACGCCCACAAGGGGCCAGGCTATCGTTGGCTTGGGATGGACGCCGCCCAGGGGTTGGTGCGGCGTTCGTGGCCGATGCTGGTACTGGGTCCGTGCCCCGGGTAGACCACGGTGTCGTCGGGCAGGTCGAACAGTCGCTCGCGGATGCTGCGCAGCAACAGCGCTGCATCGCTGCCCGGCAGGTCGGTGCGGCCGACGCCGCCGCGGAACAGCGCGTCGCCGCAGAACACCACCCGCTCGTCGGGCAGCCAGAACGAGACCCCGCCCGGCGAGTGCCCCGGCGTGGCCAACACCGTCACGCGGAGATCACCCACCTGCAGCACTTCTTTGTCACGCAACCCGCGATCGGCCGTCAGACTCTGGCGCCCTTCTCGAAAGAAGCGGAACAGCGCGGGCGGCGCGGCCAGCAGGTCGAGCTCGGCGCTGCCGATAGCCACGGGCGCACCCGTGGCCTGGCGCAATGCCTCTGCCGCCAGCACATGGTCAAAGTGATAGTGGGTCAGCGCGATCAGCGTCAGGCGGGCGTCGAAGGCGGCCAGCGCGTCCTGGATAAGCATCAGGTCGTCGCCGGGATCGATCACCAGCGCCTCTCGGGTGCGTTCGCACGCCAGCACATAACAGTTGGTGTGGATGCGTCCGACATTCAGTGTCTTGAGCAGCAACTCTGGCCCTCCCGATGGCGCGGTGACGAGGGGCGCATACGCGCAGCGCCCCTCCTGCTTCCCTAGGAACCCGCTGAAAAAGCCGGCGTTTCCGGCCGCTCCCCGGGCCGAGGCCCGGGTCTGCGTCGCGAAGCCCCCTTCGGGGGCTAGAAAACCGCATAAAACCAATGCCAGCCTGNNGGGGCTTTTTCAGTGCCCTCCTAGCCGCGCAGGGCGGCGTCGAACGTTTGAGCCAACTGCCTGACGATGCGCTCGCGCAACTTGCGGATGTAGGCGCTGTCCAGCGTCTTGTCGGGCGCTTGGAAGGTCAGGCTGTACGCCAGGCTCTTTTTGGCAGCGCCGAGCTGCTCGCCGCGGTAGACGTCGAAGAGCACCACGTCCACCAGCAACGGGCCGCCCGCGGAACGAATGGTGGCCTCCAGCGCGTCCGCGGGGACGCCCTCGTCCACCACCAGCGCCAGATCCTCCATCAGCGCAGGCATGCGCGAGATGGCTGCATACTGGCCCTCGCTGCTCACCGCCGTCAGCAA
>DIVQ01000138.1:0-27625 GCA_002423325.1 Anaerolineales bacterium UBA6128
GCGCGGCCGAAGTCGAGCGCTTTGTCGGCATCTACCAGGTTGCCGGCGTCGTGGCCGAGGAAAGCTACATGTTCAGCCTCTACGGACTCGCGCGCAGCACGTTGAGTGACGACGCTGAGGAGGCCGATGGCTTTGTGGTGCAGGTCGGGTTCGACCTCGAGGGGGGCACCGATCCGTCGGCCGTTACCGAGTGGACCGATCTGGAGTGGCATACATCCCCGACGGATGCGCCCGGCGAGTTTGAGAGTTATTCGGCCGGGGTCACCGCCACGGGCGACAAGATCACGGTCTTTGTGCAACTCGTGCAAAAGCTGGGGACGCCCGGGCAATTGGGCTCGGTGAACCTCGATGCCGTGAGTCTTGTAGGCGCCGCGCCTGCGCCGGCTGAGCCGGAGGTTGCGCCGACCGTAGACGCCGCGGACGCGGCCGAGGACGGCACAGTAGCTTCGCCCAGCACGGAGCAGGCTGAGGCGCCCGCAGAGACAACCCTGCCGCAGACCGGCGGTGGTGCCGCGTTGTCACTGGTGGGTGCGGGTGCGGCGCTGCTGATGCTGGGGTTGGCCGGCGCACGCATGTGGGGTCAGCGCGAGACGCGTTAGCGCCGGGGCCCGCGTGGCTCTGTGGCTGCGCAGTTCTGGTGCGCCAGCACTTTGGGGGTGGCTGACAACGGCCACCCCTTTTTGGCCCAGTGTGTCGCCAGTTGACGCGCATGTGCCATCTGTTTATACTTGCCTTCCCGCTGCGGTGGGTGGACGTGGACGTCTCGAGGATGCGCGCGCGGCAGCGCGGCATCGCGCAGCGCTCGAGGACCATAGAGCGACGAGGAGGAGTGATGAAACTCTCTTGCACGCAGGAAAACCTGGCCAAAGGCCTCGCAACGGTTGGACGCGCAGTGGCTGCGCGCAGCAGTTTGCCCGTCTTGAGCAACATCCTCCTGGCCACCGACAACTCGCGGCTCAAGCTGTCGGCGACGAACCTTGAGGTGGGCATCAACTGCTGGATCGGCGCCAACGTCGAGCAGGAGGGCTCTACCACCGTACCTGCGCGCCTGCTGACCGATCTGGTCAACTCGCTCGAGACCGAGCGCATCGACATGGAACTGATCACGCGCACGCAGACGTTGCATCTCAAGAGCGGGCGCGCTGAGGCCAACATCAAGGGCATCGATGCGCAGGAATTCCCGATCATCATGGTGCCCGAAGAGGACAGCCGGGTCAAGATCGACGCTGACGCGATGCGCCAGATGATCAACCAGGTGGCCTTTGCGGCCTCGGCTGACGATAGCCGGCCTGTGCTCACCGGTGTGCTCGTGTCGGTGGCCGATGGCAAGATAACCTTTGCGGCCGCCGATGGCTATCGCTGCTCGGTGCGGTCGATGGACCTGGAAGGGGCCGCGGACCGGCAGATGAGCGTTATCGTACCGGCGCGTGCGCTGCAGGAACTGGCGCGCATCGCTGTTGAGCAGGACCAGCCGATCGAGATGCTGGTCGACACCAACCGCAACCAGGTCTATTTCCACATGCAGAACGTGGACCTGGTGTCGCAAATCGTCGAGGGCGTCTTCCCCGACATCCGTCAGATCATCCCCACCACCTACAACACGCGCGTGCACGTGGACACGACCGAGTTCCTCAAGGCCGTGCGCAGCGCGCTGATTTTTGCGCGCGATTCCGCCAACGTGATGCGCCTGCAGGTAGTGTCGCATGGCGAGGGCGAGGAGGGGCGTCTGATGGTGACCGCGTCGTCGCCCGAGCATGGCGACCACGCCAGCGAGCTCGACGTGACGATGGAGGGCAAGCCGATCGAGATCGCCTTTAACGGCCGCTACCTTATGGACGTGCTGGGCGTCATCGACACGGCCCAGGTGCTGCTCGAGATGCGCGACCCCTCCAGCCCGGGGGTCATCCGCCCCGTGGGCGGGGCTGACTTTGTGCACATCATCATGCCGATGCATATCGCGCACTGATCGAGGCGTATGTACGTCGAACGTCTTTCGCTGACCCATCTGCGCAACTATACGCGCCTGGAGCTGTTGCTCCCGGCGCGTATTCATGTGCTGCGCGGCGACAACGCCCAGGGCAAGACGAACCTGCTCGAGGCGGTTTTCTACCTGGCCACGACGCGCTCGCCGCTGGCCTCCAGCGAGCGTCAGCTTGTTCAGTGGTCGGCCACGGACGAGGTGATCCCCTATGCCCGCGCCGAAGCCGCCTACGTGCGTGGCGGGCAGGCGCATACCCTCGAGATCACGCTTGTGCTCGAGCCGCAGGAGAACGGCGCACAGGGGCTGACACTGCGCCGCAAGATCCGGCTGGATGGCGCGCCACGCCGCGCCATGGACGTCGTCGGGCAGCTCAACGTGGTGCTGTTTCTGCCACAGGACGTGGCGCTGGTGGACGGCGCCCCGAGCGCGCGCCGGCGTTGGCTGGACATCACGTTGTGTCAGATTGACCCGGCCTATTGCCGCGCGCTTTCGCGCTACGGGCGCATTCTGACACAGCGCAACGCGCTGCTGCGCGCCCTGCAGAAGCGCCGCGCCTCGGCCAGCGAGCTCGACTATTGGGATGCGCAACTGTGCGCGTGCGGGGGCGCCGTCCTGGCGCGCCGTGCCTGGGCGGTGGACCAGCTCAACCCGCTGGTGGACGCGGTGCAGCGCACGCTGACCGGCAATGCCGAAAGCTTGGCGCTGACCTACCAGAGCGGCGTGCCACTGCAGGGCGACGAGGCCACGATCGTGGGGGCCTACGCACAGGCGCTGCGCGCGGCCCGGCGTGAGGAGACGGCGCGCGGTGTGACGGTGGTGGGGCCGCACCGCGACGACCTGCGCTATGCGCTGAACGGCGTCGACGCTACGGTCTACGGTTCGCGCGGGCAGCAACGTACGGTGGCGTTGGCGCTCAAGCTGGCCGAGATGGACCTGATGGCGCAGCAGACCGGCGAGATGCCGGTGCTGCTGCTCGACGACGTAGCCTCCGAGCTGGACACGCAACGTTGCGCCTGGCTGCTGGAGCGCATCTCATCGGCGCAACAGGTGCTGCTGACTACCACCGATCTGCACGTGCTCACGCCTGCGTTCCTCGAACGCGCGCAGCTCTGGCAGGTGCTGGCAGGGACGGTGACGGCGATGGGTGGGGCGTAGAGACGTTCAAGTGAGCAGCCAGGCTCGCGCTCGACGATCACCTGGCGGATCTCTCCAGCGTCTCTGCAGCTAAGAAGGAGTGCGATGACATGCAGTCAACGGATGCCTGGTACCACGGGTCTCCGCAATCGCTTACTCTGCTAGCTACCGGGAGCACTATCACGCAGGAGCGCTACCTGGCCGAAGTCTTCTCGCACAAGCCCACCTTGGTCTCTCTCGGTGACAGCGGTCGGCTGCGCCACAATGGCAGCGCAGCGGGTTTTCTATACCGTGTGGCCGAGACGGTTGGCCCGGATGACATCATCCCGGTTCCCCAGTCCGCCATGCCCGCCGGGCTCGAATGGCTGATCACCCGTCCGCTCAAGGTAATACTGGTCGGGCCGGTGACGCCAACTCCTGGCGAGCGCATGTTGCCGCTGGCCGCGCAGATCCTCAGGCTGCGAGCCCGTCTATGTCGTCGGTTTGACCGTGCGTGGCGGTGCTTGAGGCGACGCATCTAGTCGTGGACGGCACGGCCGAGCCGAAGGCCGTGTAAGGACCCTCTCCCGCCGGGAGAGGGCGGAGCGAGTACCCTCGCTCAGGGTGAGGGAACGGGCGGAGCGAGTGCCCCTGGCTCCGGGTTGGGCCTGGCGCGCTACCCCGCGATGGCGGCAGCCCAGGCGCCAAAGGGCTGCGGGTAGATGCCCAGCGCCAGCAGGGCCAGCGCCGCGATCAGCAGCAGCACCAGGACGTAGGGCGGCACGCGCAGCGGGGCGTCGTGCCGCGGCGCGCGCGGGATCGTGAGGATCACCTGCAAATAGTCGGCGGCGCACAGCGCGCTGAGCAGCACCGCCAGTACCGCGGTGATCAGCCAGGCGGCGTCCGGCGCGGCCCAGGGCAGCGCGGCGCGCCCCGCAAAGCCCAGCGTCAGCGGCATTCCCGCCAGCGACAGCAACGCTACCATCGCGGCCGTGCCCAGCCAGGAGTTGCGCGTCAGCAATCCCGCGTACGCGGTGGGGCCCCCCGCGTTATCCTGCAGCCGTTGAGCGACGCTCGTCGCCACAAACTCGGCCAGCCACCAGGCCGTCAGTGCCATCAGCAGCGCCTGCAGGCCGGCCCGCGTGGGGGCGTAGGCCAGCGCAAGCAGCAGCAGGCCCGCCTGGGCCGCCTCCAGCGCGGTGAGGCGCGCTGGAGCGCGCGTCCGCCGCGCACGCAGCCAGCCGTGCAGCATCATCGCGAGCCCCAGGCCGGCCGCCAGCCATCCCCATACATAGTGCAGCGCGCCAGACGCGCCCACGCAGACGCGCAGCAACGCACCCACGCCCAGCACGGCGCTCACGCCGTCCGCCGGGCGTGTGGCGTTGTCCAAGGACAGCAGGCGGGTCAGCAGCGCCAGCCCGACGAGCGTCAGTCCAACGCCCAGATAGAGCATCGCGGCCTGTGGACCGGGGTGTTCCCACAGGTAGCGGCCCATCTGGTTGAGGTCGAGCGTGGCCGTGCCGGCGTACAGCAGGTTGACGCCGAACAGCAGCGCCCCCGCGCCCAACCGACGCTGCAGTGTGGTCTGTTGCTCGACAGCGCCCGCCTCGGCCAAAGCGTACAGCAGCACGCCCAGCGCCAGCAGCGCCAGATCGTGGGTGGAGACGGCCAGCGCGCCGCCCAGGGCGCCCATTAGGTGCAGCATCCAGTGTTCGGAGGGGGGCGCTGAGCCGCCGGTTTCGGGAGCGAAGGGGGGGCGTACGGCCAGGCGCAACGCCATGCCGAACAGCAAGAGGCCGCGCATCAGGCGGCCCCACTCGTCCGCGAGCAAGACGCGCAGAATCGGCAGGTTCAGCACGGGGCCGCAGGGCCAGGCGGTGGAGAGCACAAAGGCCGCCAGCAGGGCTGCCAGCGTGACCCAAGGCGCGGCGCGCCGCGCCCTGCGCGCAGACAAGGTCTCGCACGCGGGCAGGCCCAACGCGGCAAGCAGCAGCACCCCCAGGGCGAGCAGCAGTCCGGTCATGGCTTGACCGCCTGGCGCGTGCCGAGCGCAACCTCAACCGTGACGACCCCTACCAGCAGCAGCGCCAGCGCTTGACCGTCGAGCGCGCCCAGATCCGCGGAGGCGGCCACGGCCAGCAGGATGGCGGCGTTCAGCATCAGTACGACCCCGCGTATGCCGGCGCCGCGCCCGCGCCGCCGCAGCAGGCCGGCCAGCCCGATGAAGAAGAGCGCCCCACTGAGGGTCGCCGCGCCCCAGAATGGCATCAGTGTGCCTCCCGTCGCAGGCGCGTGCTGAGGGCCGCCGCCAGTGTCAGGAGCATGACCACGAGCACGGCCATACCGTGATCGTCCAGCAGCACACTCGCCAAACGCACTGCGTCGGCGCCGTCGGGTGGGGGCGGACTGGCGCCCAGGGCCGTCTGGCCGGGCGCGTAGCCCACGTAAAAGATGCTGCCCAGCGCGATGGCCAGCAGCGCCCAGCCCGCGACGAGCAGTGGCGTGCTGAGCCAGTGCCGTCTGGCGGTTGGTGTGGCCTCGGCCGGCTGCTCAGGGCGCGGGGCGGCCAGCAACAGGGCGGCGCCCAGCAGTCCGACGACCGCGCCCACGAGCGGCGCGGCCAGGCGTGCGCACAGCGCCGCGATGCACAGCGTGTTGGCGGCCAGAGCCACAACCGAGACGCGCGGGCGCGTCTCCCACAGCGCCCAGAAAGCCGTGGCTAGCGTGGCCAGCGCAAGCAGCCAGTTCAGTGCAACGTTCACCATGCGCCCCCTCCGAGCAGCGCCAGTGCAGTGACCAGCAGGTTGGCGGCGGCCAGTGCGAGCAGCAGCACCCAGGCGCGCGTTCCGAAGCGCGAGCGCCACACGCGATACCAGGTGTGCCGCAGCCACAGCAGCGCCACCAGCACGGCCAGCACGCCGATCAACCGCAGGCCCAGGTGCGCCCCCGCGCCGTCCCAGCCTCCCAGGTAGACCAGCGCGATGACGGCGCTGCTGTAGAGCAAGCCGAGATACTCGACCAGGTGCAGCAGCGCCCAGCCGGCGCCGGCGTGCTGCAGATGATAGTCGAGCAGGGCGGGCTGTGGCGCATCGTCGGTGGCGGGCAGGCGTCGGCTGCCCAGTGCGGCGGCAAGGGCGTACAGCGCCAGCCCCAGCGGCTGGTAGACGAGCAGCGGCAGCGCATCGCTTTGCCAGCGCACGATGCCGCCCAGCGTGTGCGCGCCGGTCACCAGTGCGGCGCCGGCCAGCGTCAGCAGCCCCGCGGCCGCGTAGGCCAGCGCGCGCCCGGCGACCTCAGTGGCGCCCTCGCGCAGGCCCTCCTGCGCGCTCAACGCGCCGGCCAGCCAGGTACCCAGCGCGGGCGCGAGGCCCAGCAGCGTCACCGTCAGCAGGTCGGGGTCATACGCTGTGAACGACGCCCACAGCCTGAATCCCGCCACGCGGATATCGGGTCCGCTGGGCAACAGTGCCAGCGCACCGAGGGCCAGGGCCAGCCCTGCCAGCGGACCCGCGAGCGCCCAGCCGCGCAAAGCGCCGGTAGCGCGTTTGCCCAGGGCGCGCAGCGCGTCCGCCAGCGGCCAGAGCGGCCCCCAGCGCGGATCGCCGCGCAGGTCCAGCCGCGCCAGCGTGCGCCGCTCAAAGCGCAACAGGTAGGCATAGGCCAACAACAGGCCGGCGCACATGCCCAGCAACTGCAGCAGAAGGCGCTTGGTCGACACGCCTACGCTTCACCGTCGGCGCCGTCTGCCTGGCGCGCGGCCAGCAGCAGCGTCAGCGCGAGCAGCCCACCCAGACCGAGGCCAACCCACCCCAGTTGACGCACGGCCAGCGCCCAGAGCAGCAGGTAGACCCCTCCCGGCAGCGACAACAGGGCCCGGCGGATGCGGCTTGTGGCAGAGGCACTAGCGTTGATAGTCGTCCTCCACGCGCACCACGTCGTCCAGCTGTGGGGTAGAGACCTCGATCAGGGTGACGTCCTCCAGCGCCTCCAGGCGATGCTTGCGCAGTGGCGCGTTCTCGATGATGTCGCCCGGCCCCAGGACGCGTTCCACCATCTCGCCGCTCTCATCCTCGAGCGTGGCCCTGGCCCGGCCCGACTGGATGAGGATGGTCTCGTGCTTTTGGCGATGGTATTGCAGGCTGCTGCGCGTGCCCTGCTTGATAAAGATGACCTTGCCGGCGTACAGGTCGTTGTGCGCGAACCAGAATTCATAGCCCCAGGGCTTTTCGATACGTTTCATTGTCTCCTACCGCCTTATAGACTATCACGAATTACACAAATAGGACACAAATGAAACGAATAAAGCCTGAAGAAATGTCCAATTCGTGTCATTCGTTCAGTTCGTGTCATTCGTGATAGAGTCTTCGCTAGAGGGCCGCGGCCAGTTCCGCGTGATCGCGGGCGTACTCGGGCAGGGGGACGCCCAGACGCTGTGCCTGCGCGGCCTGCTTCATCGCCTCGACGCCGCCGCGCGTGCCCAGCGGGTGCGAAAAGATGCCGGTCCCCGCCAGCACCATCACGTCATAGCCGAACGCGGCAAGGTTGTCGCCCAAGTTCCGGGGGTTGAGGCCTCCCGACAGCGCCGGCACGGCGTCGCGGATGCCTCCGAGGGGCTCGCGCAGGGTGGCGTTCATCAGGGCGAACTCTTCCTCGGTGCCCACCAGGTAAGAGCGCAGAATGCCGGTACGGAAATAGTCGCCGCCCATCAGGCGCGCGAACTTGGCGATCACGTTGGGCGCCACGCCCTGGCCCTCGGCGCGGCCCATAGCCTCGCGGCCGCCGCAGTGCGCATAGATCGGCACGTCGAGGGCCATATCGCGGGCCAGCATCTCCATGGCGGGAAAGCCGATGGAGAAAAAGTTGACCATCAGCCCGGTAGCGCCGTTCTCGAGCGCGATCTCGGCGTTGCGGCGCAGGTGCGCCAGGTCGCTGGTGATGTGCGGGCAGTAGATCACGCTCTGGCCGGTGCGATCGGCGGCGCGCTTGAGGCCCTCACTCACCAGCCGCACGCGTCTGGCCAGGGGGCAGTAGGACGTGTTCAGCATCTTTTCGTCGTCTTTGATAAAGCGCACGCCGCCGAGCGCCGCGTCGGTGCACATCGCGGCCACCTCCTCGGCGGTCAGACCGGCGGTGGGCTTGACGATGGTGCCGATGATGGGTTCGCCCTCGGGCATGCCCAGGAACGCGCGCGTGCGCGCCAGACCCCACTTGGGCCCCGGAAAGTAGCGGTAGGCCCAGTCGGGCAGGGCAAAGTCGAGCAGGCGCGACTTGTCGTACTCGATCAGCGCAAATCTGCCGCCGCCGATCAGCGTCAGCCAGATGGAGGCAAAGGCGGCGCTCTCCAGCTCAAAGTTGCCGAGCGGAAAGCGCAGCGTGGCCGTGCCCTTGCCGGGCGCGACCTCGTTCACCTCCAGCACCTCGCCCTGGCTGGCGCGGAACAGGTCGGTCGGCTGGCCCTGACCAAGCCACTTGCCGGTGGTCTCGAGCTGGGCGACGGCCTCGGCCACGGCGCGCAACGGCTTGGCGCTCTCCCAGTAAAAGGTGGCGATGAGCGAATCGTCCGAGGTGTAGTGCGTCATCGCGCCGTACCTCCGATGCGATGCTGCACGCGCGCCATCATGAGGCGCGCCAAGCCGCGCTTGACCGCGCCCTCCAGCGGGCGGCGATAGGCCTCTTCCACGCCTATCAGGTCGGAGAACACCCAGGCGATCCCGTGCTGCCGCAGCGCCTGCTGCAGCCGGTCCGACTCGGGATCGTCGGGCGCGTGATAGTCGAGCAGGGCGGCCATGCCCATACCCAGATACTCTGGCGATGCGCCGTACTCGAGGCACAGGCAGGCCGGGCCCACCAGTCGCTCGTGGCGGCCCAGCTTGCGCAGGGGCGAGCGGATCACGCGCGTCACCGGGTCCTTGATCAGGCGGCTGGCAACGCGCGGGAAGAGTCCCTCGCGGTAGGCGTTGATCTCGAGGCGGTCAAAACCGTGGCGCCGCACCAGCGCCTCGCCCGATTCCATCATGGCGTGGCGTGTGATATCCGCGATCCAGGGGTCGGCGATGGCGTCGCACATCAACTCGTAACCCTTCATGTGGGCCAGGTAACCGCACACGGCGTGCCCGGTGTTGTGCATATAGAGCTTGCGCTCCAGCCTGGCGGGCAGGTTGTCGACCAACTCCAGCGTCGCAATCTGGGGGTCGGGACCGAGCCAGGCCGCGCGATCGACCGGCCACTCGCTATAGTCCTCGCCCTCGAGTCTGAGCGAGCCCGGGTCGCGCGAAGGCACCACGCGCGCGATCATGGCGTCGGGGAAGGCAAAGTGCTTGTCGAGCAGGGCGTCATAGCCCTGGGGCAGGGCGGCGGCCACATAGCCCTTGAGTGTGGTGGAGCCGCCAATCATGTTCTCGCAGGCCACGACATTGAGCGGCGCGTCCTTGCCGCCCTCGGCGCGCTCCACCAGGCCGCGCGCCAGCGGCCCCGCGACGCTGGGGATGTTCTCGGGCCGCACGGCGGTGAGCACCAGGTCGGCCTGGCAGATCGCCTCGATCACCGCGGGTTCGTCGGCCACGTCCAGCACCCGGTAGCCGCTGATGTCGACCTCGCGCACCTGCTCACCGACCAGGCGCACCGTGTACTGCTTGGAGGCCCACAGGTCGCGCAACAGGGCGGGGTCGCGGTCGATAAAGACGAGGCGGTAGCCCGATGCGTGGGCCAACTGGCCCACGTGGCCGCGTCCGGTGCTGCCCGCGCCAAAGATGACGACGTTCTTTTGCTCTGCACTCATGCTGATCGCTACTCCTATCGTGAATGCGTTGCTTCGGGATCGCCGCCCGCTCCCAGCGTGGGAGAGGGGCTCATCCCGAGCAGGGTCTGTGGCGCCTCGAAGAGCAGCGTGTGCGCGATATCGAGGGCCTCGTCGAGCGTGTACTGCCCCTGCGCCACGCGCTCTGCCAGCACCGCCGCGAACTGCTTGCGCACCAGCGTGGCCTTGGCGTAGGTCCAGTCGACGCAGTAGGCGTCACTGAAAAAGCCGATCTGGCGACCGGCGCCCAGCATGTCCAGGCGTTCGTCCAGCACCTGCCGGATGGCGCTCGGGAAAAAGCTGTGCCACCAGTAGCCCGCCAGCGTCAGGTTGGGCAACTCGCGCGCGAGTGTGCACAGCGCCTGATTGGCGTGCGTGCTCGATAGGAACGCTTGGAAGCGCAGCCGGGGGTGCCGCGCGATGATCTCGGCGACCTCATAGATCGAGGCTTGGCGCAGCTTGCTGCCGGTCTCGTAGGGCAACGGCTCGGCGCCGAACGAGAACTGAAAGAGGATCTGGTCCGCGTGCGGTTCCAGCGCGCTGAGGAAGGTCTCCAGCAGATAGCTGGCATAGACGTCGCGCTCGGCTTCGCCGGCCTGTGCGCGACGCCCGAGCGCGGCGGCCATCTCGTCCGGCGTGACGGCGCGCAGATTCAGGTCGGTAGAGATGTGCTGGGCGGTGCTGATCACGCGGTCGTAGGGGATGCGCTCGACATAATGCTGCATGGCGGCGTGCACATCGTCCAGCGTGCGGATCTCGCGCTGCAGCGAGGGGCGGCCGCCCATGGTGACGGGCAGCGGGGCGCCGGGGTGCGGCTGGTTCCAGGCGCGCTCCAGCTCGAACAGTGGGATGTCGTTGACGCCCCACTGTGCGCGTGCGAAAAAGGCCCACTCGAGGGCATAATGAAAGACGTCATCGGCCAGGCCGTCGCGCCCGCGCCAGAGCTCGGTGCAGGAGCGCTGTACGCCCGCGCGCCGCAGGATGGCGCGCCCCCAGGTGGGATCGGCGGCGCGCTCGCGGATGAGGGCGTCCAGCCGGCGCCAGTTGTCGGGCGTGATCGGCTCGTGCCAACCGTACAGCTCGCGCAGGATGATACGTAGGCCCCAGAAGCAACTGGTGTTGCGGATGCCGTGCACGTAGGGCAGCGCCTCGAGCAGGCGCGCCTCAGCTTCGGCGTCATCGGGGTCGTCCGACAGGCGCGCGCGGTTGGGGCAGCCGGCACTGGCCAGGTCGGAGATGACCATGTGGTAGAGCAGGACGTCATGCAGACCGCGCGCGGAGAGATGCGAGGCATCGATGTGCGTGTGTGCGTCGAGCAGGGGGATGGCCTGCAGGCCGTCCTCGAGTGTCTGAGCTATATCATGCAGGGCCATGCGACAACTCCTCACGCCACGGTCCGGGCGGTTTCACGGCGAGACACTACCGCCGCAGAGTATAGCGTGAGTCGGCGCGCTGGGCAACACGCGGCTCGCCACCCGTCCGACGCTGACGGCTTAGGGTTGGGGCGGCGTGCCGGCGTCTTCCGGGATCGGCGGGCCGTCGGGAATGGCACGCAGCGCGTCGCAATCGATCCAGTGGATGTCCACCCAGCGGTAGCCCTGCGCCTCAAAGGTGGGGATGTCTTTGATCCAGCGCTTGACCGGGCCCTCGTGCAGGTAGATGTGCGGGCTGTCGTGGCAGCCCACCAGCACGTGGATGGGCTCGCCCTGCTCAAACGTGGCCAGCAGATCGTCGTCTACCACGTGGACGTCGTCCCAGGTCAGCCGCAGGGCGTCAAAGGCGTCCATACTGCTGATCCAGCGCAGTTTGTCGTCTTGCAGTTGGTAGATCTCGTCACCCGAGCCCTTGAGCACCAGGCCGTCGCGGATCACCAGTGCGTCGGAATCGGGCAGCAGGCGCGCCAGACTGACGCCGTGGCGCGTCAGGGGGACGTTGATGAACAGGGCCATGGCCAGCACAAAGGCCACCAGTCGCCAGACGATGCGATGCAGCCCGATGCCGGGCACGGGCGCGGCGGGTTCCCAGCCCACCTCATCGGGTGCGGGCTTTTGGGCGGGCCGCTCGCGTGCTGGCGTGGCGCGGCGCGATGCTGCTGCAGACGGCCGGACCGCGGGCGCCGAAGGCGTATCAGCGGAGGCGCTCGGGCGGGTCGTCGGAGGCGGGGCGGCCCGTGGGCGCGCCGTGTCGGCGCGCGCCACCTCGCTGGCGCGTCGGCGCGCCGTCTGGCGCTCCAGCAGGGCGTCGAGCAGCAGATCGAGGATCTGCTCGGTCTTCGTGCGGTCGTCGGGGCGGTTGGCGTCGCTCATGCTGCCCTCCTACCTCATCACCCATAGGCCGAGGATCTCGCCGATGCTGCCGATGACGTTGCTGTAAAAGTTTCCACCCAGGTCGCGGAACAGCTCAAAGGGCAACGAGGGCGCGCCAACAAAGGGGCGCAGCGTCCAGGCCATCTGGCTGCCAACGACGGCGTACAGGATGACCCATACGCTGACGACGCGGCGTCGTGCTTCGGCGCCCTCGGTGTTGGCGGCCACGATGCGCGTGCCATAGCTCAAAAAGCTGACCCCGCGAATCGCCGCGACGGCAAAGATTACCACGTTGAGCAGTTTAAAGAACTGATAGTTGCTGCTGCTGAGCAGAAAAAAGAGCGAGACGGGTGCAAAGGCCAGGAGCAGGACTGCGGTCACCGCGATGGCCGTCAGCACCAGGGCAAAGCTCTTGCCGATGGTCTGGTTGGAGCCAAAGAGGACCTCGAAAAAGTAGAGCGTGGGGGAGCAGACGACCAGCGTGGCCAGGAACAGGATCGGCACCTTGATCGCCGAGCTGAGCGCCTGCAGCGCACTGTGGGTGGAGCCCAATACTGCGCCGTAGACCAGCAGGCAGACCAGGCTGGACACCACCATCGCGCTGATCTTTTCCTCGAGTCCGATCCCGTCGCGGATCTCGGTAAAGAACTGGTCGCGATTGCGCAGAATCTGCTCGATGATTCGCAGGGCCTTCATGCACGCCTCCCGGAAGGGTAAGTGATGGTGTGCGAGCGCACGTGTGCTCGCATCGAGTTTGCGCCTCACAGACGTCGCTACGGCTCCAGCGGTTCCCCGTAGACGTTGGCCGAAAAGACCTCGGCCCAGGGCTTGCGCATGCGGGCGGCGGGCGTCGCGTCGGGCACGCCGAGTGGCGTGCAGGCCACGATGTCGAACTCGTCGCGCAGGCCGCAAACCCGCCTGACCTGCTCGGGGTCGAACGCGCCGATCCAGCAGGTGCCGTAGCCCAGGCTGCGTGCGGCCAAGACCAGGTTCTCAAGCGCAATGGCCACGTCCACGCGATACCATTTCTGGCTCACCTGCGGCAGGCCCACGCCCACCACGATGCAGGCCGCGTCGGCCAACCACATCTGGTTGTTGCAGGCCTGGGCCAGGCGCAGCTTTTGCTGCGGGTCGTCCACGACGATAAAGTGCCAGGGTTGGCGATTGGCGGCCGAGGGCGCCTGGCGCGTGGCCTCAAGGATGTGCTGCAGGTCCTCGACCGGGATCGGCTCGGGCTTGTACTTGCGAATGCTGCGGCGCTCCAGAATGGTCTGCAGTGTGTCCAAGGTGTGCTCCCTTCACAGATAGCGGGGCGCGACTGCCAGGCCGCGCCGTGGGTGCGCGACAGGGGCTGTCAGCGGTTTATCCGGCGGACTCCCGGGCATCGGGAGCCGCCGGAACGCTGACGGACGTGGTGTGCGGTGTATGGTGCTATTCCAGCCGTGCGCCACACTCGGGGCAGAACGCGCCCGTTTCGGGCGCGTCAGCGCCGCAGTTGGGGCACTTGCGGCCAGGCGCCGCGGGCTCCTCGGCCTCGGGCGCGGCCTGCTCCTCGACGGGCGCTACGGCTGCGGCACGCTGGGCCGGCTCGAGCGGCGCCTGAGGCGCTTCGGCTGCAGGCGCCTCTTTGCCCTCGGCTGCCGGTGCGGCCTCGGCCTTGATGTCGTCGATGGCCTGCTGTCGCTGGGCGATGGTGGCCTCGATCTCGTCGATCTGTTTGACCAGGGCCGCTACCTGCGGCACGTCCAGTGAACCCGCGCGGAAGAGGCCGAGCGCGACCTGGCCGATGCTCGTGGTGACATTGGAGATCTGTTTGCGGGCGTCGTCGATCGCTGACTCTTCCTTCTTGATGCGCATCATGCGGTCGGCCTCAAAGGCGAGCTTGTTGGCCTGCTGGCGAACCGAACTCCAGAGTTTCATCTTGCTTCTGTCCTCTCTAACTGCTGTGTCTCGTGACCATGCGCGGGTCCGAGCCGGCGGGCGTTTGGTGCCTCGGCTAGGCTGCGCGAACTAGCACGAGTCTACCAAGCGGCCGATGGGCTGTCAAGAACGACGCGGATCGATCGCGTCTGTCAATGACTGTGATGCGGCGGTCGGCAACGGCCGGAGCAGGGGCGTTGGCTGCGCGTGTGCAGGACGGGTTTGCAGTGCACACTTGCATTTCGACGTCGTTCGCGTATAATGGTCGCTGTTCGGGCAGGTAGCCCAGCTGGTTAGAGCGCCACGTTGACATCGTGGAGGCCGTAGGTTCGAGTCCTATCTTGCCCATCTCGCTTGCCTCAAGCCTGCTTCTTGCAGGCCAACGCATCTTCGATGGTTCGTCCACCAGCCCAGACGGTCCCCGTCTTGTACGCAGTTGGCGCCTTGTGATAGAATAGGCCATGGCTGTCGGAGGAACGGACCGTATGCCCAAACAAGACCGGCTCAAGCTTGTCCCTCTGTTCTCAACTCTGCCACCCGAGACCCTCGCTCTAGTGGCCAGCATCGCCAACCATGGCTCTTATGCCCAGGGCAGCTACCTGTGTCGCCAGGGAGACAAAGGCACACGTTTCTTCGTCCTACTCTCAGGCACTGCTGTACTCGTGCAACAGATGGCCCGTATCGGCGCCAATCAAGTCACGGACTACCTGCGTCCAGGATATGCCTTCGGTGAGGATGCGCTTCTCTTGGGCGATAACTACTGCTTCTCTGTACAGGCCAGCACAGACGCAGAGGCGCTGTATATCGAAAAGACCGACATGGATCTCCTGCTGAACCAAGCACCACAGATTCGCGAGCAACTGCACATCAGCCCACTAACCCGCGAACGGCTGAATGCACCGCGTTTCCCCTGGCAGGATAAGGACGAGTTCACGATTCTCTTGCGTCGTAGGCATTGGTTCGCCTTCGCGCGCAACCTGCCGATCCCGCTACTTGTACTCTTCACCCTCGCTGCCTTCGCGTATCTCTTGCGCCGATTGGGCATGCAGCTCAGCGCTTTGCACATGGCGATGCTAGTTGGCATCGTTCCACTGGCCATGATGTACTGGCTCTGGCTCGACTGGCGCAACGATTTCTATCTGCTGACGCAGAAGCGCATTCTGCATGAGGAAAAGTCCATCCTATTGCACGAACTCTGGGATGAAGCGCCTCTCAACAAGGTACAGGATACGACTATCCGCCAGGGGCTTCTCGGCACCTTCCTGGGTTTTGGCACGCTACGCGTGCAGACAGCCGGGATCCGTGGAGCCATGGTCCTCGATTACCTTCCACATCCACAAGATGTGCAGGACCTCATCTCAAGGGCCATGTGCTCGATGGGATCAAACGAGGCCAGCAGTGGACGCCATGAGATGCGGCAAGCTCTACTTGAGCAGACCGGTCACAAGTCGACCTCAGGGTCACAGTCCCTGCCCATCCATGCCGCGCAAGCCTATAGCAGAGCTTTCGATAGTTCCGTCTACTCGTTCTCATTCGCCCAACTCTTCAGGCTGAAGTTCAGAGAAGGCGAGCAGATCACATGGCGAAAGCACTGGCTCTTTCTGGCAAGAAGGACGGTGCTTCCGTGCATCGCGGCAACCACCATGCTCGCTTTAGCCTTGATCAGCATCCTCTACCCTGCACGAGCATATAGTGCGTCCCTACTGCTGGTCTCCTTCTTCCAGTGGATTCTGTGCCTGCTTTGGCTTTGGTATGAGGTAGTAGACTGGAGCAATGACCTCTACATTTTGACCGATCGCCTGATCATCGACCTTGAGCGCAAGCCGCTCTTCTTCTCAGAGGAGCGGCGCCAAGCAACCCTGGATATGATTCAGAACGTGTCATTGCGTAAGCGAGGCGTTGCAAGTGCAGTGTTCAACTACGGTGACGTGTTGATCCAGACGGCGAGTGCAACGGGGCAATTCACCTTCATCGGTGTGAGCGACCCCAAGCAGGTACAGCGCGAAATCTTTCGCAGAGTTGAGGCCTACAACGAGGGCAAGAGAGCTTCACAAAGGGAGAAGCAGAAAGACGAGATCTCCAGGTGGTTCGGTGTCTACCACGAACTGAACCCACACGACACCATGCCCGCTCCAGAAAGCTGATCGCCCCCCTCAGGCAAGTCCTTCTACTCTCCCAAACAAGCGTTCTACACTACACGATCTTGCGTGATGACCGTCTTCTCCACCGTCTGATGACCAGCACAAGTGCTGCGACTGGAATCAGCACCACGGCCAACACTGGCAGCAGATAAAAGACCAGAACGATAATGGCATCCACCAAGAAACGCAGGGTGCCCGTTAGTGAACGCAGAGCACTGACGAGGGTAGCAGACGGCCGCCACCCACTGCCAGCAATCGGTTGAGCGAGGATGTCTGGGATCAACTCGATGCTCACCGCCGACATGGCCGCCGTCCTATCCAGGTACTGCATACGACCTTTGAGCTGCTCTATTTGCCCACGAATATTGGTAAGCTCGCGATGTACTGCGAGGATGTCCTCTGCTTTGCCCGTCTTCTCGCGCACTGTCCCCAGCAGCTCAAGCAACTCGCTCTCTGTTGCCTCCAGGTTGCGCAATCGTGCACCCAGATCCGAGTATTCCTCGGTCACATCCTGACTAGTACCGCTCTCGCGCTCAACCTTCACAGAAAGTTTCTTTAGCTCCTGCAGCACCGCGTCCAGGTCGTCCGCAGGAACGCGAATAGTCACCGTGCCACGTAGCTGTTCTTCATCACGCCACAAGTTCGTATCAACAACGTACCCGCCAAAGGATGCAGCAAGGCTTCTGATGCTTGCGACTGCATCGTCCGTGGAACTCACGACCAGGCTCAGAGTGGCAGTACGCACAATCATGCGTTCGTCGCTCTGCTGTGATTCGCCAGGCTGCCCGGCATCGAGAGCCGGCTTTGCTGGGCTGACTGCCGGAGCCTGCGCACGTCCGCCATATTCGTTCGTGCTGGCCGATCGCGGTGCACTTGCGCAAGCGACACATGCCAGCAGCACCAACAGCACCACAGAAAGCCTAGACAATCTGTTCATACTTCCTCCCACACGCTCAAAGTACAGCTACACCTAGCAAGAGGACGAAGACCGATGATTTGGGGTTCCGTAGTAGGCTGACGAGTCACCATCCTTGCGCCAAACGCCAGATGAGGCGCTCCGGCAGACGAGCGGACCGCATCAGAGACTGGGTATGCTCAACATCATACTCGACGCGGCGCAGCTCCACTGTGTTCTCTGCTGAATCGAGAAGCAGATAACTGGCCCTTGGGTCACCATCACGAGGCTGTCCAACCCCACCCGGGTTGATGAAAGTACGTTCTCTACCGAGTCGCATGACTTCTCCCAGAGGCAAGTCTAATTGTGCACACGGACCTAGGTCTTTGCAGTGGAAAACGCGCGGCACATGGGTATGTCCAACCAGGCAATACGGAGTGGCAAAATGAGCCAGACTCGCCGCAGCCACGGACGTATCAGTGATATACTCCCAGATAGGATAGCGTGGGCTACCGTGTGCCAGCGTATAGTCATCTTCTACCACGGTCTCTGGCAGGGCCAAGATATAGTCAGAGCTACTGGGGCTCAGGACGTTCCTGGTCCACAGACAAGCACGCAGGGCATCCTGATTGAATGCCGTTGTCTCCAGCTTGCCCACAGCAGCCCAATCATGATTCCCAGCAACAGCAATGTGTGTGGTCTCCCGCAACCTCGCGATGCACTCGTTTGGTTGAGGGCCATATCCGACCACATCGCCAAGCGACCAGATCTGATCAACGTGCCCGGCATCTGTCAGAACCGCCTCAAGGGCATCCAGATTGCCATGTATGTCAGAGAATACTAGACAGCGCATCGAGGGCCTTGCCTTGCCATAGTGTCTTCAGCATGTTACCACAGAGCAGTGGGCTTGGGAAGCAACCTGCAGTGCAAACCAAATGTGCCTCATCATG
This sequence comes from Anaerolineales bacterium UBA6128, assembly GCA_002423325.1. Taxonomy (GTDB): domain Bacteria; phylum Chloroflexota; class Anaerolineae; order UBA1429; family UBA1429; genus UBA6128. The sequence goes on from DIVQ01000138.1 coordinate 18,103, forward strand.
TTGGGTCCAGTGAGCCATACCAATCCCGTTCAGGTCTCTTACCTGTTGCGAGACTAGAACCCGGATGCTCTCGCGAACTCGATTGCCTGCGATATGAATTCCTGGATGTCCATATTCGGGATTCTCAGATCTTCTCTAAAGAGGGAACCCAAGGTAGCATAGTCTCTAGAGGTATATTTCATATCCATATGATATATGTATATGTAGTAGTCGTAGTAGGCGATGGGTACAGTGTGGACATTAAGGAAAGCAGGCAGTGGAAAGGTGTCTTCACACTAGCAGTGTCCTTGCTATGGGTTCGGACTACCACGGGGAGTTGGACTACGACGACCGTCGAATCGTTGACGTCCACAGCTGGTGTGGATAGGTTGGGTACAAGGTGCCAGTCGTTTCACAGGAACAGTGCACACGGAAATACCAGAGATTGAGGCAAGGAAACGATGAAGGACTAGAAGTGGCGTTTGCGGGTCAGGTAAAGGAGCTCAACAGGCGGCTCTTCACGCGGAGTTATCCCCAACTACAGAGGAGTTATCCACAGTTATGGGGAGGTTTTCCACAAAACTAGCGAGAAGCTCTCACGTGCTCCTTGTAGAGACGTTCTCTGACCAGAAGCACATCGCGGCGCACTTGATCGTTTTCCTCAATGGCTGCAGCGATCTTTTCGTAGCCGTACAGCACCGTGGTGTGGTCGCGGCCGCCGAGGTACGTGCCGATCTGTGGCAATGACAGGTGCAGCTCAGCACGCAATAGGTACATGGCAACCTGTCTGGCCAAAGCGATTGCCTGGCTGCGGTCACGGCTCTTGAGAGTATCTGGATCCAGGTCGTAGTGGCCACAGACGGCATCCAGGATCTGTTCCGGCGAGAGCGAATCGGGATGTGCCAGGAGCGCCTCCAGGGCTGATGAGGCGATTGATACGGTCAGGTCGACGTGCAACAACTGCGCCAGGGCAACAACTCGGTTCAGCGCACCCTCGAGCTCGCGGATGTTGCTTTGGATCTTGGCAGCGATAAAGTCGATAACTTCGCTGGGCACTGCAACAGGCAGGGCCTCGGCCTTGGCACGAAGGATGGCGGTTCTCATCTCAAGATCAGGGGACTGGATATCAGCGATGAGACCGCATTCAAATCTGGACCTGAGGCGTTCCTCCAGGGTGATGATTGCCCTTGGCGGTCGATCGCTGGACATGACGATCTGCTTGCCAACTTCATGGAGGGCATTGAAGGTGTGAAAGAACTCTTCCTGCGTGCTCTCTTTGCCGCCAATGAATTGAATATCATCGATCAATAGCACATCAACATCGTTGCGGTATTTCTCTCTGAATTGGCCAGTGCTCTGTGTCCGGATCGCGTTGATCAACTCATTCGTGAACGTCTCGGATGAGACATACAAGGCTCTCAGAGAGCTCTCCAGGGCGCGGTTGCCAATGGCGTGAAGCAGGTGCGTCTTGCCCAGCCCGACTCCACCGTAGATGAAGAGTGGGTTGTAAGATCGGCCCGGGTTTTCGGCCACGGCACACGCGGCAGCGTTCGCCAATCTGTTGGAATTGCCAACAATGAAGGTGCCAAAAGTGTGTCTGGGATTGACCCTGGTGTCGCAAGATGGGCGAGGGGGGTCTAGATCGGGAGCAGAATCTGCAGAAGCGGAAGTATCGGCTGGCAAAGACGTCATATCCATAAGAAGCGCGCCATCACTTGACTGGGCAGAAGGCGATGAGGCACTATAGACAGTGAATTTGATATCTACGGCATGGTTTGCGACCCTGGTAAGGGTTCGTTTGACGAGAGTAAGCAGACGATTCTCGAGCCAGTCCTTGGCGTAACCGTTGCGGACGCCAATGACAAAAGTGCCGTCTTCCGAGCTTATGACGCGGGTATTCTTCAGCCAGGTGTCGAACGTTGCTTTGGTGAGCTGCAACTGCAACTCGCCGAGAGTAGTTTGCCACGCTTGATCAGCGTTCATGGTTGCTCTGCTCCCCGTGTCTGTGATGTACCCGTAGGGCCTGGAATCAGCAACGCAAGGCAGACTGTGCGCTCGGAGCCGTACTGCACAGAACGCGATGCTCGTGCGCAACTGCTAGGACATGTAGACAACAGACTGGTAGGTGACCAGATGTCCGTCTTGGCTGAAGGTAGGGCTGCGCTGGGGAAGACCCACCAGAGATGTGCAGGGAACAAACGCTCGTCCTCAGACGTCCCTGGTTGTGGGTGAATCTGCGCTTGCAGGTCGCTTGCCTCACCTTCGTGAGCCATTCTAGCAAGACTCCCCACAGCTGGCAATGTCGCCGATCGCGCTGGCAGTCTCGTATAAGCACAACCTGTAGTGCCTGACGCTTCCAGAAAGGCCATAGGTAAGGTTTTCCAGTATACTCGTATACCAGCGAGTTCATGGCCTAACTTTAAGTCTTCTTATCGTCAATGTGAAGGTGTTTTTTTGCCTGACGCCGAACGAGTGTGCACGTGCCGACTCCACCATGGTGCATTCGACACCTGGATCTGATTTCCCATCAGACAAGCACTCGCACCGAGCCATTGATCAAGCATATACGAGACAAACTGGAATGAGAGTAGATCTGTTGTTGAACAAGAGTCGAAACCGGACGATGAGACAGCACCTTTGGCTGCTGGTCATACCGTACATGGCGGTGTGCTTCCTTCTCTGGTCTGTTGCCGCGTGGCCAAGTCGCGTCTATGGCGATGTTCGGGACATAGCTAACGGCGAGCCCGTGGTAGGAGCGATCCTCCAGATCGGGGACACTGTGACACACAGCGACGACCATGGTCGGTTTGCACTCGATTGGACGCGGCGGCAGCTGACGCTTACAGTAGCAGCCGATGGCTTTGAACCTGTGGAAACGCTGATCACCAGCAGCCGCCTCGGACAACGCCACTTGATAGACCTCACACCACTCGCCCTGTCGGGGCTTTCTCAAGATGCAGGCAGCAGTGACTTCCCGATAGCAGGAGACTCAGCCAAGATGGGCGACGTCGCCTCTGGCTCGCCCGAGACGGGGGAGGGTGATGGTGTGCTATGCATCACTCCGGCAGCAACGCTGAGCGAGGCCGTGCCAGGTGATCCGTCCGACGCCGACGCCTTGCACCACAGCGTTTGGAGGGAGGACCTGGGCATCGAGAAGCGCATCGTGGCCCGTGACGCCTGCTCAGCGTTGCCGGTCACCAACCTTTCAATAGAGGTTGTCGAGTCGCCCCATGTGCCGATGACCGACAATGATGGCTCGGGCTCCACAGGGACAGAGGGTGAAGGGATGTACCTGTTGGTCAGTGCACCGGGATATTTGCCGACGCAGTTGCCTTATCGGCCCGAAGGCGAAATCGCCCTGCGGCTGCAGCCGAATACCATTCGGGGAACGATCAGAGATCGGCGCAATCAACAACGGCCAGTCTTGGGCGCCACGGTGACTGCGCAGTCCGGAGATCAGATTGTGAGCACTGCTACTACCGGAAGCGATGGAAGCTTCACCTTGGATGACGTGGCATGGCCAATCACCCTGACCGTTGCTGCAAGCGGGTATGACATGGTGACCAAGCCTCTTGGCCGGTGTGATGATGCTGACCTTTGGATAGAGCCATTTGAGGTACGGGCTGTGTATATGCCTATGGGTCTGCTAACGGTCGAGGAAAGAGTGGATGGATTGGTCGATCTGGTCGATCGCACGGAGCTCAATACCCTCGTCATCGACGTGAAGAACGACTTTGGCTGGCTGGCCTATCCCAGCCAGGTCCCCGCAGCGGTGACTGCCAAAGCCTTCCGATCTGAGGTGATGGATGTGCGTGGGCTCTTGCGGCGATGTAAGGAGAAGGGCATCTATACCATCGCTCGACTGGTGCTCTTCAAGGATTCGACGCTGGCCGCGGCATATCCAGAGTGGGCGATACACGACCAGAACGGAGAATTGTGGCGAGATACGGAGGGGTCTTTGTGGTGCGACCCCTTCCTCGACGAGGTTAAGGACTACAACGTGGCCATTGCCGTTGAGGTCGCTTTGCTGGGCTTTGATGAGCTGCAGATCGACTATGTGCGTTTTCCGTCCGACGGCGAGATTACTGGCCTGCAGTATGCTCGAGAGAGTACAAAAGAGTCTCGCACGGCCGAGATTTCGCGCTTCTGTGCTCAGCTCAACCAAGAGGTTGCACCCCTGGGGGTTGTGCTCTCAGCAGACCTGTTCGGGCTAACCGTTTGGGTGGATCCTGAGGAGGAGATGGGCATCGGACAGCGGCTGTCCGACATTGCACCGTACGTGGACTACCTCTCTCCGATGCTCTACCCGTCAACGTTTGTTAGCGGGAATCTGGGATATGAGGACCCCATCCTTCATCCATATGAAGTGGTGTACCGCAGCTGTATGCAGCTTGCCGCCCGCCTCGAAAGCCTCTTCCCGGAAGAGGTCAAACGGCCACGGATTCGCCCCTGGCTGCAGGGCTACTCTCTAAGAGGCATCACCTATGGAGTCAGTGAAGTGACTCTGCAGCAGGAGGCAGCCGATAGTGCCGGGACAGCAGGCTGGATGCTGTGGCATGCAGGTGGCAAGTACAACCTCTCGTGGTTTGCGCCGGCCTCGGTGGGGGGGGCTGGGGTTCCAGCTCTGCAATGAAGCAAGACCACGACGGTAAGCGCGCCATGTTTTGCAGATTGCCAGAGCCTGTGATAACATGTCATGCACTCTAACCGACGGAGGCAAGATTTGCGTTTAGTGGCTGTGGAACTGTGGCCAGGTATGCACCACGTTCGCATGTCCATGCCAAGACTGAGCGGTGAGACGGCTGGTTGGCTCAGTCGTGTGACAATATCCGTACGTCTTTAGGCCAATCAGGGGACTGGGTGCGCAGGCGTTTGCGCTCTAGCCCCCTGTTGTGTTATGTCTTGCGCCGTGCGTTGGGGAAAACTGTGAGTACAGGAAGGTGTAGATGAAGGCGACTATTTCGCTTCGCCCGCTGGCTGAGAAACTTCGCAATCCTCGCATAGAGGTGTTCGCATATCTTGCAGCTGTTGCGTTGCTGCTGGTGAGCCTGTGGCTGCCACCATTCTCTGCTGGTGCGCGGTTGTTCCACCTGGACTATCCCTCCATTGCCAAAGCCGGCGGCGCAGTGAGCGCCATGGATGGCGCACAGCTTCTCATCCCTGAGGGAGCTTTGACCAGTGGACTCCGTCTCAAGATCGCGGCCATGTCCCCCGAGGACTTTCTCGCTGGCAACGGCGACCGTGTGGCGAATTCGGCCGCCCAGGCTGTCAGCACAGGGTCAATGAAGCTGCTCGGCAACCTGTACCGCTTCCTGACGCATGGCCCGTTGCCGACACAGGCTACCCTGACAGTGCCCGTGGTCAGGGAGGTTGCCAACTTGGTCGATGTCTATGCCTGGGATGGCACCCGGTGGAACTGGCAACCGGCACGAGCCCTGGCTGAGGATGGACTGCTTGAAGCTCAGCTCGACACTATCCCCGCGATGGCCATGGTCGTGCAGGCTGAAGCTGAGGCGCCGATGCTCTCGGTGCTGGCCGCTTACGCAGAGTTGCCTATCGAGAAGTCTGATGTGTTTTCCCAGATTCATTTGGCCGGTTTCTCGGCTATGGCAGATGGCAGTATCAGTGCGCCGCCCCGCTCTGTTGACGGGCCAGCGCCTGCGGTGGTTGTCCCCGTCGTGAGCAACGGAAGTGATGCTGCCTCACAGTTAACGTTTCTGGAAGGCTTGCTGAGCGATCCCCAAGTGCGCGCATCGCATGTAAAGGCCCTCACGACACTGGCTGTGGAGGGCATGTACCCTGGCCTGCAATTGGATTACCGGGGTTTGTCGGCGGGCTCAAGCGAGGGTTTTGCCGCTTTTGTCTCCGAACTCGCGGATTCTCTCCACAAGGAAGGGAAAACTCTGGCAGTACGTGTGCCCACTCCGACCCAGGTCGCCGATGACCGCTGGGATACCGGGGCATACGACTGGCAGTCGCTCGGGGAGTCGGTGGATTACCTGGTCGTTTCGGCGCTGGAGAATCCAACTGCTTACGCTTCGGCTGGACAGATGGATGCATTGTTGAACTGGAGTGTTGGCCATGTCAATCGCAGCAAGCTCCAGCTCGCGCTCTCCGTGCGCAGCTACGAAGTAGAGGGCCAAGAGATCAGCCGCATTCCCTACCGGGAAGCCCTTAGTCAGCTCGGCAATCTGGCTGTGGAGGGTGGCAAGTACATGGTCAGCCCTGGTGAGGAGGTAGCGGTTTCCTTGGCCAGCCTCCTGCCGTCCGGAGGATTCCAGTATTCCATCGACCATGCTAGCTACTGGGTCTCGCTGCCAGATGCCCAAGGGAGCCAGAAGCAGATCTGGTTTGAGAACGCCACCAGCCTTGGTCACAAGCTTCGTCTCATCTTGGAGTACAACATTGGCGGTGTCGTGATCGAGCATCTGTCCGATGCAGGAAACGACCCCCGCATGTGGGATATTTTGAGAGAGTCCAATTCCCTCACGATCCCGAGCATGGAGAGCGATTTTACCGTCCTTTGGACAGTTGCCGGGCCCGAAGGTGAACAGGCACAGGCCATCGGCTCCCTGGTTGGGGGCCGTGGCGCAGGCGGACCGGATGCGGGCGGACCTGGGGAGGTTGCTCTTGCCGCTGCGAGTAGCGGACTAGAGGTCAGGGGGCCACAGTCCGTGTGGCGCGTTCCGGACCAGCCTGGAGAGTACACAATTGCCGCGTCGATTTCTACGGATGGCGGGCAAACCATTCAGGTGCAAAGCAACAGCGTGAGCCTGGAAGTTCCAACGCCTACCCCAACACCCACGCCCACGGCGACGCCAACGCGCGTACCGACGCCGACACCCAAGCCCCAACCCAAGCCGCAGGTCGCCGCAGTATCTAGCCGCGGTCCCGGCTTTGCTTATGGTATCCAGGGCGATGCCATCACCGACGGCGATCATGGCCGCTTGTTCGGCCTGGTTCAACAGCTTGGCTTTGGCTGGTTCAAACAGCAGGTGGAGTGGTTCCGCTATAATCCCGGCCCCGGCCAGTATGACTGGGGTGCGCTGGATCGGATCGTCGATAGTGCTAGCGCTGCTGGCATCAAGGTGCTCTTCAGTGTGGTCAAGGCCCCCAAGTGGGCCCGCCCACCAGGGGATACGGAGGAGGGACCTCCCGCCGATCCGAATACCTACGGGACTTTCCTGCGGGAGATGGCAGCTCGCTACAAAGGCCGGGTGCAGGCCTATGAGATTTGGAATGAACAGAACCTGTACTATGAATGGGGCGGTCTGAACCGACCTAATGCTGCAGAGTACATCGCACTGCTCAAAGTGGCTTATGCCTCGATCAAAGCGGTTGATTCTGGTGCGACTGTGGTGTCTGGAGCCCTTACTCCCACGGGAGCGCCCTTACCCTGGGCAGTGGACGACTTTGCGTACTTGGAGCAGATGTACCAGTTAGGACTGAAGAACTACTGTGATGCGGTTGGGGTGCACCCCAGCGGGTTCAATGTTCCACCTGATGTGAAGTGGCAAGATGCATGTGCCTATATCACCCAGACGAATTCTGGGTATCGAGGGCCGTGCGACAGCCCACACCACTCATGGTCTTTCCGCTCAACCATGGAAGGCTACCGCAACATCATGGTGACCTATGGAGACGGCGCCAAGCGCCTGTGGGTCACCGAGTTTGGCTGGGCCTCTGTAGAGGGCTTGGGAGTGGCTCCCGCGCAAGGCTACGGGTATGCTGCGGACAATACCGAGGCAGAGCAGGCGCAGAACATCACCCGTGCTTACCAGATCGCCAAGAGCTGGGGCTGGGTGGGCCCGATGTTCCTCTGGCAACTCAATTTCGGGCCGATCTGTGGTTGCCAGGACGAAAAATCTGCCTTTGGCATCGTCCGTCCAGACTGGAGCATGCGTCCGGCTTTCGCTGCCCTCGCCAACATGCCCAAGTAGGTCCGTGCTTATATAACACTGAACAGAGCACGGGACTTGTCCCGTGCTCTGTTCGTGTCTCTGTTATGAAAGGAGTTGTTTGATGAGAATAGGTCCAGAGTCGCCCGCTCGCAGCGGCAGGATGGTGATGTGGGTGGCCGCCCTTATGGTGCTCGTTGGCATTGCCGGGTCCGTCTGGCTTCTTTCCTGTAGCAAGGATCCAGCTCCAACCCTGCCGCCTCCAACGCGCACGCCCCTGCCAACCTACACCGCCGTTGTTCAGGGCCCAACCCCAACGATTGCCCTGGCTGCCGCTGTTGCGACGCCAACCGCTGTGCCACCTACGGCAACTCTGGTGCCGGCCACCCCAACCGTCGTGCCCGCGACCGCCACGGCCGTGCCCCCTACTCCGACCGCAACTCCTGTGCCTCCGACGGCTACACTGGGACCAACGCCCATGCCACCGGTGCCCCAGGCCAAGCCGCTGCAGATGCAATCGCCAGAGTATGGCATGCACGCATCGCTATGGTGGAGGCCAGAGGTGGCTAGCCGTGACATGGGTATGATCAAAGAAGCGGGCTTTGGCTGGATCAAGCAACACATCGGATGGAACCTGGTCGAGGGAGCCGGCAAGGGGGTGTACGACTGGAGCCGCGTCGATTGGATCGTGGCCGAGTGCAACAAGCTTGGCCTCGACCTGCTGGTGAGAGTGGACTGTCCGCCAGCCTGGGCGGGAGGTGATGGGGAGTGTATGCTCAATACGCCCCCAGCCCGCAACTCTGACCTTGGCGACTTTCTGTCGGCCATGGCTACCCGGTACAAGGGGCGCATCCGTGCCTACGAGGTCTGGAACGAGCCCAACCTCGCGCGAGAGTGGGGAGGCCGTGCGCCGAATGCCGCGCAGTACGTAGCGATGCTTCGAGAGGCCTATCGCCGGATCAAGCAGGCTGACCCGAATGCCATGGTCATCAGCGCGGGGTTGACCCCTACGGGGACCTACTCGCCAGAAGCCATTCCTGATGACATCTATCTGGAGCAGATGTACCAGGCCATGGCGGGTAGCAGCAACGGATACTTTGACGTCCTGGGCGCGCATGCGGCCGGCTACAAGGCTCCTCCCGAGCTCGACCCTGTGCAAGCCGCAGCAGATCCGACTTATGGGGGAGGGCGCTGGTTCTGCTTCCGGCGAGTCGAGGACCTCCGCGCCGTGATGGTCAAGTACGGTGATGGCAACAAACAGGTGGCGATCACCGAGTTCGGCTGGACGTCCGATCCTATTCGCCCCGCCTATGCCTGGCACCGGGTCGAGGAAGAGACCAAGGCCGACTACTTTGTGCGGGCCTATCAATGGGCCAAGCAGAACTGGCAACCATGGATCGGGGTGATGAGCCTGATCTACATCGCCGATCCCGACTGGAATGCACAGGATCATGAGCAGTATTGGTGGGCCATCTCAGAGCCGGGCTATCCCGACTTTCGACCACGGCCTGCTTATTTCAAGCTCAAGGCGATGGCCAAGTAGCGGCGTTTACTGGGAACTCGCGTTGACACGTCATGTCGTTTGCGATATACTTGCGCTGCTGTTGGGAGATCACCCCCTGCGGTTCGGCATAACATGGTTGTGC
>DIVQ01000138.1:27638-35645 GCA_002423325.1 Anaerolineales bacterium UBA6128
CTGAACCCGAAGCTTCGGGTTCAGACCGTTGAGCGATGGAGCATAGGGGATCATGGCACTCGTTGTTGAGGGCGGCCGCAAACTGGAAGGCGAGGTGGTGCTTTCCGGCGCCAAGAACGCCGCGTTACCGATCTTGGCAGCAACTCTGCTCACCTCCGACGAATGCTATCTGGAGAACCTGCCGGATATTGAGGATATCCGCACTATGATGCGCCTGCTCCTCGAGCTTGGCGCAGAGGTGAAGCAGGAGAGCGGCGGTGTGTCGGTTCGCGCGGACAACCTGATGCGCTCTGCAGTGCCGTACGAATTGGGCACCAGGATGCGGGCCAGTTTTCTTGTCGTCGGGGCTCTCCTGGCGCGGACTGGGATGGCTGCAGCGCCCCATCCTGGGGGTTGTGCCCTGGGGATGCGCCCGGTCAGTGTGGACCTGAAGGGTTTCCAGGCCATGGGTGCGCAGCTGCAGCGCGTGGACGGCAGCTATATGCTGCAAGCAAGCAAGCTTAGCGGCGCCAAAATATCGCTAGACTACCCAAGCCATACAGGCACAGAGAACCTGCTGGTTGCTGCAAGCCGGGCTGAGGGCGTGACTGTCATCGAGAACGCGTCTGTTGAGCCAGAAGTAGTCGACCTCGCCTATCTGCTCAGCGCCATGGGGGCTCGCATCTATGGTGCGGGCACGGGTACGATCCGCGTGGAAGGTGTGCCCAAGTTGCACGGTGTGGTATATCGGGTGATGCCCGACCGACTGGAGGCCGGTACCTTCGCCATTGCTGTTGCGATTACCAAGGGGAAGGCAGCCATACGCGGCAGGGTGTCTCGTTATCTGGGTGCTTTGACCAGCAAGTTGGTCGAGTCAGGCGTGTCGGTGCAGCCGGACAAGGACGTTTATGTCGTCAGTGGCAAGGAAAGGCTGTCCTCGATTGACATTCAGACGTTCCCCTACCCAGGATTTCCCACCGATCTGCAGGCACCTATTGGGGCATTGCTGACCCAGGCCACCGGTGAGAGTTCGATCCATGAGACAATGTATGACGGCCGTCTGCTATATGCCGATGAGCTGCGCAAAATGGGGGCGGACATCCGCGTCGACGGGCAGACCGCTTGGATTCGTGGTCCTACGGAGCTGCGGGGCAGTGAAGTGCGCGCGCTCGACATCCGGTCGGGAGCCGCAGTGATCCTCGCTGCCCTGGCGGCTCATGGTACTAGCCTGATTGCCGAGAACGGGCACATCGATCGCGGATATGAGCAAATCGATGCCAAGTTGAGCCAACTTGGCGCTAGGATATCTAGACAAGCCTGACGTAGAGGCTCACCTACGAACTCGTTGTAGGTGAGATGCGCTGATGGAGGTTGGATGTTCGCCAAACAGATCGGGATTGACCTCGGTACTGTCAATGTGCTGGTCTTTGTGCGCGGCAAAGGCATTGTGCTTCGTGAGCCATCTGTGGTTGCCATTGCCTCCAATGACAACCGCATCGTGGCGGTTGGTGAAGAAGCGCGGCAGATGCTGGGGCGCACGCCAGAGACCATTGAAGTGCTGCGGCCGATGCGTGGTGGCGTCATTGCTGACTATGTAGTTACAGAGGCAATGTTGCGCTACTTTATCTCCAAAGTCTGTGGACGGGTACGCATACCGCGCCCCGAGGTAATGATCAGTGTGCCCGTGGGCGTCACCAGTGTGGAAAGCAGAGCGGTGCGCGACGCAGCAATAGAAGCGGGCGCACGGATTGCCTATCTGATCCCCGAGCCCCTGGCCGCAGCGATGGGCGCGGGAATGCCAATTCATACGCCCACCGGGAATATGATTGTCAACATAGGGGGCGGGGCTGCCGAGGCCGCCGTGATCGCGGTGTACGGCATCGTTGTCTCCAATTCGGTGCGGGTGGGCGGCATCAAGATCGATGAGGCCATCGCTGCTTACATCCGACGCAAGTACAACTTGCTGATTGGCGAGCAGACTTCCGAAGAAATCAAGATTCAGACGGGAAGTGCCCTGCCCCTGACCGAGGAGCTGCGTATGGATGTACGGGGTCGGGATCAGGTCACCGGTCTACCGCGCACAATCACCATCACCTCTAGCGAGGTCACCGAGGCGATTGTTGAGCCTCTTACCGCCATCGCCGGGACCGTTAGGGCTGTGCTCGAAAAGACTCCTCCCGAGCTTGCGTCAGACATCATCGATCGCGGGATCGTGATGACCGGCGGAGGCTCGATGCTGCGCAATGTCGATCGCTTTTTGACTGGTGAAACTGGCGTTCCGTGTCACGTGGCAGAGGATCCACTGGCGTGCGTGGCCATCGGCGCGGGCAAAGCCCTGGAACAGTATAACGTCTTGAAGCGCAGCCTGCCACCGATGTGAGCCATCAGTGGCCTTACTTGGTGCGTCGAGGTAGACCTGACGGCCGTTGGTCTATGGTGTGGTCCTACTTCCCCAGCTAGAGCTGACTCGCATCCAGGTAATACGTCATGCCCTGCAGGCTGAGGATGGGATCGATTTGCTGCACCTGTATATGCTGGGGTAAGGAAAGCTGAATAGGAGCGTAACTGAGGATCGCTCGTATGCCCGCCTTGACCAGAGCGTCAGCTATCTCCTGCGCATCCCGCGTTGGGACGGCAATGACTGCGACCTGGATGCCGCGCTCGCGGATGACTGCTGGCAGCGTGGCCACGTCAAGCACTGTGTGTCTCCCCACCTGCCGGCCGATCTTGGCCCCATCTCGGTCTAGTACGGCCGCCATCTCAAAGCCGCTCTCTTCAAAGGCGGTGAAGCGTAGCAGTGCGCGTCCAAGATCTCCGACGCCGATCAGCGCCAGCTTCCAGGTGCGATCTACCTGCAAGATCTGACGAAGCTGTTCTTGGAGGTATTTGATCTCGTAGCCAGTCCCCTGCTTGCCGAATTCTCCAAAGTACGAGAGGTCCTTGCGCACCTGCGTGGCCGTGATGCCCAATCTGTCGCCGATCTCCTGTGATGAGGTCACAGTCAGTCCCCGGTCTGCCAGCAGTTTGAGAGTGCGCAGATACAAGGGAAGTCGCCGAATCACGATCTCGGGAATTGCCAGAGGATTCACCGGACCCTCACCAAGTCTAGCTTCATTGCGGACTGTACATGAGCCACATAGCTTATGACCCATTATAGCGTATCCGATCTACGCCCATCAAGTTGACAAAGAAGGTTGACCAGATGTAGTATTGAACCTCGCCGAATCGAATTGTTGAAGGAACGTCAGAAAGGAACTCTATTCATGAGTAAGAGGATCCTCGCGCTAGCAGCCCTCATCGGTGCGGTCCTGCTTGGATGGGGACTCATCCGGTCGTGGCGCGCGCGTAACTCGGCCATGAACACCGCGTACGAGACTGTAGCTGTGCGCAGAGATACGCTCGTGGCCACAGTAGACTCTTCGGGGCGCGTTCGCGCCAAGAGACAGCTCAACCTTACCTTCCCAGTTGGCGGTGTGCTCGACCAGATGTTGGCGGAGCCAGGACAACACGTCGAGGCTGGCCAATCGTTGGCAAGTCTGGACACTCGCCAACTTGAGCTCAACTTGAGGCAAGCACAAGCGACGCTGCAGGCCAGCGAGGCCCGGCTGGCTCAGGCTGAGGCTGGGGCGGCTGCTGCCGACATCACAGCAGCTGAAGCAGCTGAGGCTAGTGCCCGGTCTGCGTACGAGTCGGCCAAGGAGAAGTGGGAGCGCCGTGACGATCAGCTGGCCATTGTGACGGCGGATTTGAAGAGGGCCGAACTCGCATTGCAGGATGCTCAGGCAGCATACGATCGGGTAGCTTGGCGGCCAGAGATCGGCATGTTGCCTCAGGCTGCAGCTCTTGAGCGTGCTACGCTGGACTATCAAAGGGCTTTGTCGAATTACAATCTGCAGTTGCTGGCGATCGACGATGCTGCCTTGAAGGGTGCGGCGGCGCAGTTGGCACAGGCGGAAGCGCAGCTGCAGCGCCTGCGAAGCTCACCTACGGCGGAGGAGTTGACCATCGCCTGGGCACAGGTTGAGCAGTCGCGCACCGCCGTGGAGCAGGCCGAGCTGCGCCTTCAGGATGCGGTCTTGCAGGCACCGATTGCCGGTACGGTGCTGTCAACAAACGCAGAGGCAGGCGAACTGGTCGGGGCTAGCATGCCTGTGATCGTGTTAGCTGATCTCAGCGGTTACTACGTGGATGCCAGCATCGATGAGGCGGACGTCGGGCGGACGGAAGAGGGTCAAGATGCTATCATCATCCTGGATGCTTTCCCCGATGTTGAGCTGCGCGGTCGCGTGATCAGGGTTGCGGCAGAGGGCCAGGTGACCCAGGGGGTGGTTACCTACGAGGTGCGCGTGCAAGTTCTGCCCACCGAAGTTGGCGTTCGTCCGAACATGACCGCCTTGGTTCAGATCACGGTCTCGCGCAAGCCCGATGTGCTGGTCGTGCCGAATCGCGCGATCAAGCGCGACTCAGGAGGACGGCTTTATTTGCAGGTCCTTGAGGGCGGAGAGGTGGAGGCACGCACAGTAGTGACGGGCTTGAGCAATGACGTAGAGACGGAGATCGTCTCTGGCGTACTTGAGGGTGAAGAGGCAGTTGTGAGTGCCCCGAGAGAGAATGTCTTGTCGCAGTTCGGACAGGGCTTTCGTCTAGGCGGAAGCTGATGATCCGTCTGGAGAACCTTACAAGGGTCTACCATATGGGGGACGTTGACGTGCATGCCTTGCGTGGCGTGAACCTTGAGGTGGGATCGGGTGAACTGGTGTCCATCATGGGGCCGTCTGGCTCTGGTAAGAGCACACTCATGAACATCATCGGCTGTCTGGATAAGCCTACCGGGGGACAGTACTATTTAGATGATACACCGGTGGCTCAGCTCAACGATGACGATCTGGCCGAAATTCGCAACCGCAAGATTGGTTTTGTCTTTCAGAGTTACAACTTGCTGGCCAGAACAAGCGCTATTGAAAATGTAGAGATTCCAATGATCTATGCTGGGGTATCTCCCTCAGTTCGCCATGCCAGAGCCAAGGCGGCGCTGGAGAACGTTGGCTTGGCCGATCGGCTCCATCACAGGCCAAATGAGTTGTCTGGGGGTCAGCAACAGCGTGTCGCCATCGCCCGCTCCCTGATTAATGAGCCGACCATCATTCTGGCGGATGAGCCAACCGGCAATCTGGATACCCAAACAGGCAAGGAGATTATCACTCTGTTCCAACAACTGAACCGCGACCGGGGTATCACAGTCATGTTCGTCACACACGATGCCGATATCGCAGCATGCACCCGACGCATCCTGCGCTTGCGGGATGGAGCCATCGTGGGCGAAGAAAAGGTCGACGAGCCCTGCAGCTATCTGCTTGACGATGAAGCCTCCGGTAGGAAGGCATCTGAGATCCGATGAATATCATAGAGAGCGTGCGTCTCGCCTGGCGCGGCCTCGCTGCCAACAAGCTCCGAGCTCTGTTGACCATGCTTGGCATCGTGATCGGGGTCGGTGCGGTGATCGCGCTCCTCTCGATCGGTCAAGGTGCACAAAGCGCGATTACGGAACAGATCCAAGGCATTGGGTCCAACATCATCTTTGTTCTGCCGGGCAGTCTTACTCAGGGTGGCGCCTCGTTTGGTGCCGGCACCCTGGCTAGCCTGACGCTGGAAGATGCGGAGGCCATCGCCAACCCTATCAACTGCCCCGATGTCCTGGCTGTGGCGCCACAGATCAACCGAACTGCCCAGGTCATCTACCGTGCCAGCAATACAACCAGCACAGTCGTTGGAACAACGCCCGAGTTCGCCATGGTACGCCAGGCAGTGGCTTCTGACGGGAGCTTCTTTTCGGCTCAGGAGTATCTCTCCGTCGCCCGCGTCGCGGTCCTTGGCGCACAGCTGTCGAAAGATCTCTTTGACCAGGAGAGCCCGATAGGACAGACGATACGCATCAACCGAGTCCCCTTCCGAGTGATTGGTGTGCTGGAAGAACGTGGAGGCGGGGGCGGTGGCCCCACTCCAGACTCTTCGGTGTTCGTGCCGCTCACTACGGCCGGGGCAAGGCTATTTGGCAGCGCAACAGCAAGAGGAGGTGGTCAGGCTGTAGCGCTGATCAATGTGTCTGCCCTGAGTGAAGCGCGCATCGACGCCGCGGTGGACCAGATCGTAGAGCTGCTGCGAAGCAGGCACAGAATCGAGTACCAGGACGATGACTTTACCGTCACCGGTCAAAGCGACATCCTTGGCGTGCTAAACCAGGTGACCAGCATTCTGACCGTATTCCTAACCGCGATAGCTGCCATCTCTCTACTCGTAGGTGGCATCGGCATTATGAACATCATGTTGGTGTCGGTTACGGAGCGGACTAGAGAGATTGGCATCCGCAAGGCGGTGGGAGCCAAGAGACAGGATATCTTGCTGCAGTTCCTGATCGAGGCGATGGTCCTCAGCATCTTTGGTGGGCTGATTGGTGTGGGCTTTGGCGGAGCTGTCGCCGCGCTAGTCACCGCCACAGGTATCCTGAATGCCGGGTTGTCCCTACAGGCCGTAGCTCTTGCCGTAAGCTTTTCATTGGCGGTGGGTCTGTTCTTTGGCCTGTATCCGGCGACCCGGGCGGCGAGCCTGAACCCCATTGATGCCTTGCGTTACGAGTGATGCTGCACAGGGCGTTTCTACGGGTGTGCAGAAGAGGCGAGGGGTATCCCTCGCCTCTTCTGTTATCTGAGACCCTGAGCGCGAAGGGCTCTTTTCGCTCCAGCAGCGGTCGTCGCTGATAACCGCGGCTGGACCAGGCGAGACCGGACTGTGGAAAAAAGTGGTACCATACGGCGTATTGTGGGGCAAAGTGGGGATAAAATTGGCGTAAACTGTCCACCGCGTGATTCTGCCGTCAAAATGCATGGTGGCAGGGGCCATGATAAGATCCCTGTAACCTGCCACTGGCCCAAATCGGCCGAGGCTGTGAGGTGAAGATGGCATTACTTGGTGTACGGCAATGGGCAGATACGAGGAACTAAAAGGTACAAATTGACGTTTATACAGTAAAAATTGGCTCTAATTATGCATTTATCTGCGATGTGCTGTAGGCAGTGACAGAGGCTGACCGCTTCGATGCCAAGGATGCACTGATTCGGTAACCAGAGGGTAATATCGTGTATTACTTGGCGTGATAACGGCATTAATAGACGCTTCTGGTATACTTGCGTCCTGGCAGAGAATGCCGAATGGCAGCTCCGCTTGTCATCTTGTGCGTAAAATGCCAGGAACGCCTGTGCAATGTGCCCCCCGGTACACGGGACGCTCACGATCAGCGGGGCCGCAACCGCTTCCGTGGTCAAGCCCCATCCTGCGCAGCGGCCGAGGCGTTGCCCGTTGCGTATCTTTTCCGCCTACAACTCCGTCTTCGTGAGTGAAGCAGGATGAACAACTGGCATCTTTTGTGAGCGCAGAGTGCCAAAACAGTGTGCAAAAACGCCACAGTAGCAGCGATATCGGTGCCTTCTTGCGGACGCGAGCTGATTAACAGCGTAGTTATTGGCACTTATAGTGTATAAACTGGCGTAAATAATGCTATTCAGGGTAGCGGTTGTCCATGCCTGGGCTGGTACTCGGCTGGCATAAGAGTGTATGAATAGTGTACAAAGTGGCGTAGATATGGCATTTTAGGAGTATTATAGGCGAGTTCCAGTCGAGGTCAAGGCTCATTGCTGGCGGTGGGCTCACATAGATACAATAGTGGGCGTATTAAAAGTATATATTGGCGTAAATAATGTACTTTATGGCGTCAGTGGAGCGCGCCAGTGCTGGCAAGGAGAGTCCGCCAGTAGGTAATTGAGTGGGAATATTGGGTAATTATCGGGCATAATTTGGCGTGTTGAAGGCACAAATAGGGCATTTGTGGCAATGGTGTGCGGCGGCAATAGGCATGGGACGGAACGAGTTTGTGTAATGTGGCAAAATGCTGTATAATTTGGCGCGATTAGAGCTCGGAATTGACAAATCCAGCCCAGCCACCGCAGCAATAGACCATGCTCTTACGTATGCATG
>DIVQ01000023.1 GCA_002423325.1 Anaerolineales bacterium UBA6128
ACTGGATTCGCGCACGCTCCGCCGGCCCCCTTTGTGCTGCCGCCAACCTAGATCGAGCCGTGCTCCGAGCGCAGGATGATCTCGTCCTGCATGCGCGGCGACAGCCCCACGAACTGATCGCTGTAGCCCCCCACCCGCACCAACAGGTCACGGTACAACTCGGGATGTTCCCGCGCGGCCAGTAACGTGGCGTGGTCGACCACATTGACTTGCACTTCGAACCCGCCACGCTGCATAAAGGTCTCGATCAGCCCCTGCAGACCCTGCAGGAAATCAGGCTGCATCGCACTGCGTGTGAATTTGAAGTTGACTGCAATCCCGCCCAACATCGGGGTGTGATCCCACTTGGTCGCCGACAGCAGCGCCGCGGTGGGCCCGCGTCGCTCGCGACCCTGCGCGGCACCGGCGCCTGGGCTCAGTGCCGTCTCGGCAGGGCGCCCGTCCGGCGAAGCGGGGGTGTCGCGCCCCATCATCTCGTGCAGGATGTACGTGAAAAAGCCCGGATGATAGCCACCGCCAAGTGGGTTACGGTACTGCCGGCAGGCGTTGGCGATCGTGGAGGTCAGCCGCACCACCAGAGCATCGGCCTCCTCGTCGTCATTGCCGTACTTGGGCACATCGTTGAGGAGCATCAGCCGCAGGTCCTCGCGCTCGCCAAAGTTGTCGCGCAGCGCCTGCGCCAACTCGCCAAGCGAGACCACCTGACGCTCAAAGACCAGCTCGCGGATCGCCAAAAGGCTATCTACCACGTTGGCGAGCCCCACATAGTTGGGTTCTACCCACGTGTGGCGCGCGCCACCCTGGTCGATGTCCTTGCCGCGCGCCAGGCAATCGTTGACAAAGCAGGAGAGCAGCGGATAGCCGCCATGATGGTAGCGCGTCCAGATCGCTGCGTTCGCATCGATCACGCCCTCACGCGTGCGCGCCAGAACGTAATCCTCAAAGGACGTCAGCAACTGGTCGTACGATTCAAAGGTCTGGGCCGGCCGCACACTGAAAGCCCTGTCGAGGGGCACCACCGGATGCTCGCCGTTCAGGCGTCCCGCCCCCAGCAGATCAAGCAGCATCTGCACCATGTTGTGGTAGGGGCTCGCCACATAGACGTTGGCCGAGCCAATCGGACTCAACTCTACGCAGGTGCTGTGCTGATACAGGCACGCCTCGCCAATCGGCAGGCCCGCCGCCAGAAAGCCGCGCGTGATGCTGTCGTCGTTGAAGAAGGCAGGGTGCGAAAGCCCCTCGGACAGAAACGCACAGGCGCGCCTGGTGATGTCCGCAGGCGTGTCGGGGTTCCAGCACAGGCCGATCCCGGGGTACGGCAGCCGCGTGTGAGGGATGCTGTCGAGGAACATGCGCGTCAGCTCGTTGCTGATGTCGGCGCCGGTGCCGTCGCGCCCACCGATCATCAGGCCCACGGCGATCCGCGGGGGCGTGTAGACGCTCAGCATAAGACACAGATGGTCGATCAGTTCCTGAGCGCGCTCCTGCGTCAGCAGCCCGGCGGCGACGTCGCGCCGATAAAACGGCAGCAGATAGCGATCGGGCCGCCCCAGTTGGAACATGATCAGTAACTGGCCCGCGCACAGGCTCCAGGTGACAAAGTGGACCGCCTGCAGCGCCTCGCGAAAGGTCGCGGCCGGATGCTCAGGCACCCGCCTGCAGACCTCGGCGATCTCCAGCAACTCGGCTCGACGCGTCGCGTCATCCGTCTGGCCGGCCAGCGCCTCGGCGTGCTCAGCATAGTTCTCCGAACAATCCCGCAGGGCGTCCAGGGTCAACAGGCAGGCCCGGTAGAAGGCGTCCTTGGCCACGTCGTCGGGTAGCGTCACGTCCAGACGCGCCCGGTAGCCCGCAATCTGCTCGCGCAGCCCCACCAGACCCAGGCGCAGCAGCCGCTCATAGTCGATCGCCATATGCGACCCGCCGAATGCCTGGAACGTCGCCCGCGTCACGTCGTAGCGCCAATGCTCGAACTCGGCGCGCTCTTCGTCCGTGAGCGGGCGCGTCGGGAACTTGCCGACCAGAATCTCGTGCGGCCCGATCTCGGGCGGCAGCCCACGCAGAATCTCAGCAGTGGCCATCCCGCGCCGGACGATGTTCCAGCGTTCATCGCTGCTTGAGAGCCACGACCGCCCCCACAGCAGCTCATTGTACCCGAGCCAGACCGCATCGCTCTGGTTGAGGATGTCCTCGCGCAACAGGCGAACGCTCTCACTCGTCTGCATAGCTCACCTGCCGGGTATGGGGCACGCGTCGGCGCATCGACGCCGCGCATGGCACCGCGTCACAATGACTCGTGCTCGGTTCGCAAGATCAGCTCTTCCTGCATGCGCGGCGACAACCCGACGAAATAGTCGCTATAGCCGCCGATGCGCACCGTCAGATCGCGGAACAACTCGGGGTTCTTTTGCGCGGCCACCAGCGTTTCTTTGTCGACCACGTTGATCTGGGTCTCAAAACCGCCGCGCTCCATAAAGGTCTCAACGAGACGCCGCAGCCCCTGCACAAAGTCCGCCTTTTGTGCAGAGCGCGTGAATTTCAGGTTCACCGCGATGCCGCCCAACATCGGCGTGTGGTCCCACTTCGTCGACGACAGCACGGCCGCTGTGGGTCCGCGCCGCTCGCGCCCCTGCGCAGGCCCCGATCCATCGCCCAGCGCCATCTCCGCGAGCCTGCCGTCCGGCGAGGCCGCGGTCTCACGCCCCAATCGCTCGTGCATGATCCAGCAGAAAAAGCCGGGATGGAACGCGCCCCCCAAAAAGGTGCGGTACTTGCGGGTGGCGCGTACGATACAGCCGGTCATCCAGATCGCCAGGTCATCCACACTGTCGTCGTCGTTGCCATACTTGGCGTTGTGCAGCAGCATCATTCGCAGGTCCTCGCGCCCGGCAAAGTTGAGCGCCAAGTCGCGCGCCAGCTCCTCGAGCGTGACCGTCTGCTCCTCGTACACATAACGCCGGATGGCGACCAGCGCATCCACCAGGTTGGAGAGGCCCACAAACGACGGCTCGATCCAGTTGTGCCGCGCGCCTCCCTGATCGATGTCCAACCCCTGCGCGAGACAGTCGTGCACAAAGCAGGACAACAGCGGCCAGCCGCCATGATAGTAGCGCGTCATCATGCAGGTGTTCTGCTCGATGACCGCCTCGCGGATGACCTCGTTCAGGTGCCGTTCGTAAGCCTCCTGCAGCGCAGCGAACGACGCGTAGCGGCCAGCCTGCGCGATCCGGCGTCGTTCGGGTACGTTGACCGGTTGCACACCAATCAGGTCGTGCAGCAGCTGCAGCAGGTTGATGTAGGGGCTGGCGACGTACACGTTCGACGAGGCCACCGGCGTCAGTTCGACGCAGGTGCTGTGCTGGTACTCACAGGCCTCCGCGGGCGGAAGCCCCGCCGCCATAAAGCCCGCCGTGATGCGTTCATCGTTGAAAAAGGCGGGGTGCGTCAATCCCTGCGCCACCAGCTCACAGGCCCGCTCGGTGATGTCTGCGGGTGTGTCGCTGTTCCAGCACAGTCCGATGCCCGGATAGGGCAAGCGTGTGTGTGCAATGCTTTCGAGGAACATTCGCGTCAGCTCGTTGCTGATGTCCCGTCCGCTGCCGTCGCGCCCACCGATCATAAAGCCCACCGCCAGCCCGCGGGGCGTATACACGGAAAGCATCAGGCAGAGGTGATCGATGAGGTCCTGCGCCTGCTCGGGGGTGACGCGACCGGCGGTCAGGTCGCGGCGGTAGTAGGGCAGCAGATAGCGGTCGGGGCGGCCAAGCTGGAACAGCAGCATCAATTGGCCCGCACACAGGCACCAGGTGACAAAGTGGACCGCCTGTACCGCCTCACGAAAGGTCTCGGCCGGATGCTCGGGCACCCGCCGGCACACGGCTTCGATCTCGAGCAACTCGGCCTTGCGCGTCGCGTCAGCGGCCTCCTCCGCGAGACTGTGGGCCACATCCGCGTACTTGAACGCCAGATCGCGTACGCCACCCAGTGCGATCAGGCACGCCTGGTAGAAGGCGTCCTTCTCCAGGTCGCCGGGCAGCGCTGTGTCGAGCCGCGCCCGATAGTTGGCGATCTGGTCGCGCACGCCCGTCAGGCCAAGCCGCAACAACTGCGGATAGTCGATCGCCATGTGCGCACGCTGCCCCCATACCGGGCTTGTGGCGCGCGAGGCGTCTTTGCGCCAATGCTCCAACTCGGCCCGCTCGTCGTCATCCAGCGCGCGCTGTGGGAAGCGCCCCACCAGCACTTCGTGTTCGCCGATTTCAGCGGTCAGACCGCGCAGCACGTCGGCCGTCGCGCGGCCCCGACGCAAGATGTTCCAGGGCTCGCCCGCGCTGGCCAGCCACGACCTGCCCCAGAGCAGCTCACACTCGTCACGTCGAATCTCAATCGGCGCCAGGATCGCCTCGCGCAGGCCGTTCGCGTGGGTCGAAGGTTCCATCAGTCAGCCTCCTGCAATCAGTCGCAGCCAGCCATCAGCCATCGTCAAGAGATCTGCGTCCGGCGTGCCGGAGAGCGCCGTCCCGGCGCGCCCGGTTCAGCCGTGGCGGGCGGTGATGCCTTCCTGCCGGGCCACCTCGGTCAGCGCATCCATCTGCTCTTTGGGCGGCCGCTTGAGGTCGCGCGCCCGGTAGTCGATATCGAGACTGTCGTATTTGGACGTGGCCATCGGATGGAACGGCAACAGTTCGTAATACATCAGGTTGGGCAGCTGCTTGACAAACGCAGCGATCTCCGCCACCTGCCCGGCAGTATCGTTGACACCCGGCACAATCGGTGTGCGCACGATCAGCGGTTGAGGCTGCTGCCCCAGCTTGAGCGCGTTCTCCAGGATGCGTTCGTTGGGCACGCCAGTGCACTCTTTGTGCAGCTTGGAGTCCATCATTTTGATGTCCATCATCACCAGATCCACCACCGGCAGGATCGCGGCGATCCGCTCCCAAGGGAGATTGGCGGCCGTCTCGATAGCCGTGTGAATGCCCTTGGCTCTGCACTGCTCCAGCACAGCGTAAGAGAAATCGAACTGCAACAGCGGCTCACCGCCCGAGAGCGTAATGCCGCCGCCCGAGTTGTCGTAGAAGGGCTTGTCGCGCAGCACCTCCTCGACCACCTGCTCGACGGTCTTTTCCTCGCCCACCAGCACGAGCGCCTCAGCGTAACAGGTCTCCGCGCACAGCCCGCAGCCGTCGCACTTTTCGCGGTGGAACACCCGCTTGCCGTCGACCATCTCGTGGCACTGGTGAGGGCAGCGCGTAAAGCAGACCCCGCATCCGATGCAGCGGTCCAGGAACAACTGCAGCTCCGGCTTGGGAGCCAACGTTTCTGGGTTGTGGCACCAGAAGCAGCGCAGGTTGCAGCCCTTGAGAAACACTGTGGTGCGAATGCCGGGCCCATCGTGAATCGAGAAACGCTGTACGTTCGTTACGATACCTTTCATCAATACCTCGCCGCGGTCTGGATGCCTGGCCCTCTGGCCGGTTCCCATTATAGACCGCTTGTACACCTTGCCAAAAGCCGCGCGATGTCACCCTCGTCGCCCCGGCAGCGCTTGACGTGCACCCTACACAGCGCTATATTGCGCCCACCATTCCAAAGGAGGATCCGCCATGTCCACCACGTTGCGCGCCGGCATCATCGGGGCCGGCTCTATCGCTCAAGAAGCTCACATCACTGCATTCCGCAGCGTTCCGGACGTCGAGCTCGTGGCGCTCTGCGATGTCAACAAGGAACGTGTCACAGAGATCGCGACCGAACGCGGCATCCCCCAGACCTACACAGACTATAAGCGCATGCTGAAAAAGGCGGACCTCGACCTGGTGGTCGTAGCCACGCCCAATGCGCTGCACGCGCGCATGACCATCGATGCCCTCAAAGCGGGCGCGCACGTGCTCTGCGAAAAGCCCATGGCGCTTACCTATCGCGACGCGATGGCCATGATCGACACCAGCCAAAAGATGCTGCGCAGCCTCACCGTCGGCTTTTGCCTGCGCCACAGCCCGGATGCCATCGCCGCCAAGCAGAAATGCGTTTCGGGCGACCTGGGCCAGGTCTACTACTGCAAAGCCAGTCTGCTGCGCCGCAGCGGCATCCCTGGCTACGGCAGTTGGTTCACCAACAAGGACATGTCCGGCGGCGGCGCCATGATGGACATCGGCTGCCACGTCACGGACCTGTCGCTCTACCTGATGGGACACCCCAAGCCGGTAGCGGTTTCGGCCACAACCTATGCCAACTTTGGACCCAAGGCCATCGGCCTTGGCACCTGGGGCGCGGACCACGCGGAGCCACCCGCGCGCTGTGACGTGGATGATTTGGCCACCGCTTTCATCCGCTTTGAGGACGGCCTGGTGATGACGGTCGAGGCCAGCTGGGCCGGCCACGGAACCGACGGCATGCGCATCCAGATCTTTGGCACCGAGGGCGGCATTGAGCTCAACCCCAAGCTGTTCGGCGCAGATGCACCTCTGCGTTGGTTCACGCGACGCGAGTCCGAACTGGCCGAGGAGCCCATCGATCTGCCGCCCAGCGCCGGTAACATCTATGACCTGCAGGCACAGGCTTGGGTCTCAGCCATTCGCTCCGGCGCGGCACCGCTCGTCCTGCCGGAACAGGCCGCCATGGTCTCACAGATCACCGAGGCGCTCTACAAGTCGGCCGAGTCCGGAAAAGAAGTCCAAATTCGCTGACGTCTCTCCACTCACTCAACTCAACGCGGGGCCGATCCTGCGCATGCGCAGGTTTGGCCCCGCGTTGTCCTTGCGACGCGAGCCATCCCGCTCTATTAAGAAATAGTGAGGTCTTGTATCCGTGCTCGGCGCGCGTGTGCCTTGGTCGCCCATTCTTACTGATGACTGGTCGATTTTGACCCTCGTATTGACGATTACGAAAACTTCATCTATAATACGAGGGGTGTATCGTGTCACAAGCTTTGCGCTGATCTATGTGCTGATAAGCGGTGTTCTGACCTGATTGTATCAACCCGCACCAGATCTCTGTTGCTTTGCAGCCCAGGACAAGCCGCACGGTAGTTCAGCAGCGCAGGGCATGGGACAACCATCGCGAACTGGGGGTAAAGATGAACGAAAATAAGCTACTTAATGTCAAACAAGTCGCACAGTACCTGCAGCTCAAAGAGTCGACCATCTACTCGTGGGCGCAGGACGGCAAGATCCCGGCCATCAAGATCGGACGCACCTGGCGCTTCCGCCAGGTCGATCTGGACAGCTGGCTCGAGCGTCACCTGAAAGGTGAGGAGGACGCGCAATAGGCGCGCTTCGCCGGACGCCGGTCTTGTTGTGGGTACCGGCCCCGCTTCAAGTCGCTCCTGGGGGAAGCGATCTGCGGCTGAGCCAGGCCTCACCACAGTCCGTTGCCACCACTGGAGGGAATCCGACCAAGGATTCCCTCCTTCTTGTCCGAACGAACGCATGGCTTTCTGCGCCTCCGGGATCCGGGGCACGATACGTCAGCACAGGAGGTCGGCGTGGGCATCTCGTTTGACAACCGCCTGTACGACCAGCCCGAGCCGCAGCGATCACGACGGCGCCAGGCCGTCGCCATCATGCAGGCGGCACTGGACGCGGTCGATCCGTACGCCGGCGTGCTGAGCGCGCTTCGGCGTGAGGGCGAGCAACTGCACATCGGGGAACGAATCTACGACCTGCGACGCCTGAAGCGCATCATCGTTGTAGGCGCTGGCAAAGCAGGCGCCGCCATGTCGCAAGCCGTAGAAGTAGTGCTTGGCGATCGCCTCACGGCCGGCCAAGTTAACGTCAAGGCCGGCCACCGGCTGCCGACGCAACGCATCCGCCTCACGGAGGCGGGACACCCGGTGCCCGACGCCGCTGGCGAGGCGGGTGCGCGTGAGATCCTACACCTGTTGAACGGCTGCTCGGCCGACGACCTCGTCCTCTGCCTGATCTCCGGCGGCGGATCAGCACTGCTCAGTCTGCCCGCCGAGGGCATCGGTCTGGCCGACCTGGCCGCCACGACCAGCGCGCTCTTGCGCAGTGGCGCCACCATCAACGAGCTGAACACCCTGCGCAAGCACCTGGAGCAGGCCAAGGGCGGCCACCTTGCACGCCTCGCGCAGCCGGCCAACGTCGTGGCCTTGGTCCTTTCCGATGTGGTGGGCAACCCGCTGGATGTGATCGCCTCCGGCCCTACCGTGCCCGACCCGTCCACCTTTGAGCAGGCCTGGGCCATCCTCAAGCGCTACGACCTGCTGAACGCTGTCCCCGCGTCTGTCGTGCGGCATCTGCAGAGCGGCCACAGCGGCGACACGCCCGAGACACCCAAGCCGGGCGATCCAGCCTTTGAGCGCGTGCAGAACGTGATCATCGGCAGCAACGCCATCGCCGCCCACGCGGCTGAAACAGCTGCACGGCGAGCGGGCATCAACACGCTGCTGCTGAGCACCTATGTTCAGGGCGAGGCGCGCGAGGTTGCGCGTGTCCTGGCGGCGGTCGCGCAGGAGGTACCAGCCTCAAGCAACCCCATCGCTGCGCCCGCCTGCATCATCGTCGGGGGCGAGACCACTGTCACCGTGCGCGGCTCGGGCCTTGGCGGCAGAAACCAGGAGATGGCGCTCGCTGCGGCGCTGCAGATCGATGGCATGCCGAACGTCGACATCGTCTGCCTTGCGACCGACGGCACGGACGGCCCCACTGACGCCGCCGGTGCGCTGTGCGACGGCACCACCCTGCGGCGGGCTGCGGCGCTGGGCCTCGATCCTTGGGCGCACCTGCACGATAACAACTCCTATCCCTTCTTTGCGGCCCTTGGAGACCTGCTCCTGACGGGACCCACCCACACCAATGTGAACGACCTGGCATTTGTGTACGTGTGGGCCTGATCGCGATCCGCCGACTCGCAACGGTCCGCGGCGTCCCGTCTTTTGGTCGGGATGCCGCGCGCTGCTATAATCAGCGTGCTGGGTCGCCACGCGCGACTACAGCATAATGTTCCATGCTCGGTCACTGCTTGGAGGCACGAGTGTTCGGACAACGCGCCAGCCTGCGATCTGGCCTCACGAAAACGCGCCAATCCTTCTTTGGGCGCATCACGTCGCTGCTGCGAAGCAGCAACATCACTGAGGACACCTGGGAAGAACTCGAAACGCTGCTCATCCAGGCCGACGTCGGCGCCAAAACGGCGCTGGCGCTGGTCGATCAACTGCGTGAAACCGCGCAGGCGAACGGAGTTCGCAACGCGGACCAGCTGCAACAGACCTTCCAGCGGAATCTGGTTCAGGCGCTTGAGGCCGTGGCGCGGCCCTACCTGCCCGGCGAACGCCTGCTCAACGTCATTTTGGTCGTTGGCGTGAACGGCTCGGGCAAGACCACGTCCATCGCCAAGCTGGCCAAGTACCACAAACAGCGTGGCGACCATGTGTTGATCGCGGCCGCCGACACCTTCCGTGCCGCCGCCATCGACCAGGTCAAGATCTGGGGTGAGCGCGTCGGCGTCGATGTCATCGCCCATCAGCCTGAGGCTGACCCCGGGGCTGTCGTCTATGACGCCATCCAGGCCAGTCGCAGCCGCGGGGCCAACGTCCTGATCATCGATACGGCGGGCCGTCTGCACACAAAGTACAACCTGATGCAGGAACTCGCCAAGATCCGCAGCATCGCCCAGAAGCAGGTACACCAGGCCCCGCACGAAACCTTGCTGGTCCTGGACGCGACCACCGGTCAGAACGCCCTCAACCAGGCGGCCAAGTTCGGCGAGATGGTGGGCGTCACCGGCGTCGTGCTGGCAAAGCTGGACAGCACCGCCAAGGGCGGCATGGTGTTTGCCATCGCCAACGAGCTCAAGCTGCCGGTGCTTTTCGCTGCCACGGGCGAATCGGTAGACGACCTTGCCGTCTTTGATCCGCAGGCCTACGTGCAGGGGCTCTTTGAAGACTAGAAGCCCGGCCCCACGCCGCATTGCAGCGCCCGAGCCCGCCCAGCAATCGTGAGAGGAACACAGACGCGATGGAAGACCTCAAGTCAAGCATCAGTACGATACGTGCCGAGATCGCCAGCCTGATGGAGCGTCTTTGACCTGGCGCCGAAAGAACAGCGCATCGTTGAGCTTCAGCAGCGCTCCGCCCAGGCTGACTTTTGGAATGATCAGAACGCCGCACAGGCCACCTTGCAGGAACTGGCCACGCTGCAAGCCGAGGTCGGCGAGTGGCGCGAACTCGAGCACAAGGCCCGCGAGATGGACGAGTTGCTCGAGATGACAGAGGCCGAGCAGGACACCACGCTGATAGACGAGATCGCCAGGGAGACCTCCCTGATCGAGCGCAACCTCGCCAATCTCCGCCGTGGGCTGATGTTCTCCGGCGAACACGATCGACGCGACGCCATCATGACCATATCGGCCGGAGCGGGCGGCACCGAGTCGCAGGACTGGGCCGAGATGCTGCTGCGCATGTACCTGCGCTGGGCGGAGCGCCGTGGCTTTGAGGCCGAGGTGATTGATCGCACCGAGGGCGAGGAGGCCGGCGTCAAGAGCGTCACGCTCGAGATCCGTGGACACCACGTCTACGGCAACCTGCGATCAGAACGCGGCGTTCACCGCCTTGTCCGTCTCAGCCCGTTCGACAACCAGCACCGCCGGCAGACGTCGTTCGCAATGGTCGAGGTGATTCCCGATGTAGCAAACGAGATCAACATCGAGATCAACCCCGATGATCTTCAGATGGACGTCTTTCGCGCCGCCGGTCACGGGGGTCAGAACGTCCAGAAGAACTCGACCGCTGTGCGCATCACACACGTTCCCAGCGGCATCGTCGTCTCATGCCAGAATGAGCGCTCGCAACTGCAGAACCGCGAACGCGCTATGGCAGTGCTCAAGTCGAGACTGTACGACCTCGAGTACCAAAAGCAGGAAGCTGAGCGTGCCGCCCTGCGCGGCGAGCATGTCAGCGCCGGATGGGGCAACCAGATTCGCTCCTACGTACTGCATCCCTATCGTATGGTCAAGGACCTGCGCACCGAGTGGGAGACCGGCAACACCACGGCCGTCCTCGATGGCGAGCTCGACGAGCTGATCGACGCCTACCTGCGCCAAATGGTGGGCAGAACGGAAGCATAAGAAAGGGTGGAGTGTGATATCGCGCTCCACCCCGACCCTCCGACACAGCAACCGGCAGTGCGGCCCCGCTTCAGGCCAACAGCGCCTCTTCATTCCGATCGAGCCAATCCAGTGGCCGCTCCACATCGCGCGCGAAAAAGCGCCAGCGCTCTGCCGCCGCGACCTTGGCCATGCCCTCCAGCCGGATCGACAGCCAGCGCCCCACAAACGCAGCCGGGATGGCATGCCGTTCTTCGTCGCTCAAAGGCGCCGCCGACTCGTACGCGTACAGGAATCTGCGCGCGGCACCCAAGTCCCAGTCCAGCGATTGCGTCAGCGACCAGATGTCACCGGCATCCACCGCTGCCCGCTGAACCCCGAAAAAGTAGAGCCCGTCGGCCACATCACGGCAGCGCGACCCAGGCATCGCCCAATCCAAGTCAAAGATGCCGACCACCGCGCCCTGCTCCGAAAACAGCAGGTTGGCAGGCGTATAGTCCCCATGGATCACCCAGCTTGCGAGATGCTGGTACGCTGCGCCGGCATGGCTCTCCACCAGCGCCCCCGCGCGCACAAGGCAGCGCTCCAGCAGCGACCGATCGGCAGCGCTCTCAGCCAGAGACCAGAGCGCCTGCAACTGCGCGACCAGCAGCGCCGGATCGTCAAGCCTGTCACTATCACCGGCTCCATAGCTCAGGGCGCTGTACTGACCAATCCGCTCTCGCCAGCCGATGGCGGCCGGGTATGTTCGCGCAGCCAGATGATAGCGCGCCAAGGCCGTCGCCGCCGCGTCGGTCTGCGCGCGCGCACGCGCGTCGTACGCGAAACCTGTGACAAACGGGTAGAGTTCGTACACCCGCCCGGCGTGTTGACACCAGCGATCACCCTCACGCGTCGGGGTCGCCACAACGGTGGGCACTCCCCGCTCCACCAGGTGCTCTCGCAGGCCATGGTCGAACGTCAGCCGCGCTTCGGGCGACGTACGCATCCCCCGCAGCCGCAGCAGATACCGCCCACCCGATGCCTCGATGCGCCACGTACTGCCGGCCGTGCCCCCACCAGGCTGAACTGCACGCAGCAAGCCAATGTCATAGCGCGTCAGCACCTCGTCGGGAGGCATTATGTCGACCACATCACCAGCCGCTGGCCGCGAACAGCGACGACAACAGCGCGACGCGCTCGTCCTCGGTCATCGGCCGCGGCTGCGCATAGTTTTCGAGCATGAACGTGTTGAGCTCGGTGGAGATGTGCCGGCCGTCGTAGATGACGTGCCGGTCGATGACCTGCTGACAAGTCCCCAGCGACCACATCTGGTCAAAGAAGAGGTTGCCCGGGCCATAGTGGATGAACCCGCCATTGTAGAACTCGAACGCCTGCGGGTGATGCGACTGGCTACCGCTCACAATCTCGGCGCCGGCATCCACCATCCCGCGAAAGTCCAGCTGCTGCTGTTCCGTGGGCTCGTACTGATAGTGCTCCCAGTACTGGAAGGTGGCGATCGGCACGTCCACCTGCTGTGCGAGGCGCGTCAGTTCGCTATGCATATAGTCCCAGTCGCACGACGCCGCGCCAGGACGATCCTCGGTGGCCCAGGCGTAGGTCGGGCCCACCGGGTTGCAGCCGATAAAGCTGAACGTGTTGCCGTCACTCTCCATGAGCAGCGGCCGGCTCGCATCTGCCAGGTCAGCGCCGCCGCCGTACCACGGCCAGCCCTCGGCGCGATACATCTCCAGCGTATCCAGCGTGGCCTGTGACCCCCAGTCCTGAAAATGGTTGCCGGTCAGCTCGATCAGATCGGTGCCCACGTGCCGCAGCAGCTCGATGTACTTGGGGTCGCTGCAGAACACCAGACTCTGCTGATTGCGGTCCGGGTACGGGCAGTTGGTCGCAAACGGGATCTCGTTGCTGATGTGCGTAATATCTGCACTGCGCAGCAGGTCGCCTACCCTTTCGGCCGGGTAGAGAACGCCGCGCATCTCCATCTCATAGGCGGTAGCCCGCACCAGCGCGGTGCAGCCGGTCATGATCAGCGTGGTGAGACGCGTCACGTCACGGTTGGTCATCGCGGGCTGGCCGCTCCAAGCGGCTGCCAGTTCATCGGCGCGCGCCCCCTCGTAGCCCACTTCCAGGACGAGTGGATAGCTGCTCAGCGCTGCCCCCTTGTCCCATAGGGCTGCCCCATCCAGTCTAAGCAGCTTCCACCTGGGCTCCAGCTCGTCGAACGGCAGGATCGACCAAGCGTGTGGCCGCGCCTCCCAGGCCGCATCAAGCAGAGCCTCCCGCTCAACCACCGCGATCGGCGCATCCGGGCTCGCGGACCCCAATAGCCCCTCGAGAGCCGCCAGCACGTCCGCAGTGACAAACAGTGTGGGAGGCGTCTCGTCGCGCGAAAGCTGCGTCAGGATCGGCCGCTCGCCGGCCCAGAAGCGCTGCACTTGCTCCCAGGTCAGCGCATCGCCCAACGTGGGGAAGGGCGCTGCCACGGCATACACCCACTGCCCAAGCACGTTGGCCAGTCCGGGACCCACGCGGACAGTGGCTGAATCCACATCCACCGCAATCTCAGTGGGAACCTGCGCCAGGCTCTCCATTAACCGTGCACGCAATGCCGGCGCAACCGACGGATCAAACGCTACGCGCAGAGGCTCCGGCGTAGGCGTGCACGTGGGCGTGCTGGTCGGCGTTACCGTACTGGTGTAGGTCGGCAGCGGCGTCTGCGTAGGCGGGATCGGCGTCTGGGTGGCTGTTGCCGTGGGCGGCGGTACGGTCGGGGTCGCCTGCGGACTTGTGCAGGAAGCCAACAACAGCGCCAGCAGGGTCACAAGGGTGATGGTACGTAACATTCGCCACTCCACAGGTCAGTTTTGCGGGGTATGGCCGCGTATACTGGGCAGTCGCATCGTTTCGAGATCCGTTGCGTTCGACAACCATCCGCCAAGCCGACGGGCGAGCCGGACGTCACGAAAGCGGGCTCGGCAGCGCCTCCTGCTCCTCGCTGATACGCAGGATGCGCTCGCCGATCCTGGTCGCCGCTTCGGGCGCGGCCACTCGAGGCTGATGCTCCACGATGCTCACGGGGATCCACTCCACGGTTTTGACGCCCGTGCTGTCGAGCACACAGCGCAGGATGACCGTCTCTGAGGTCTGCGCGCTGATCATGTCGTAGAAGACAAAGTTGCCGAGGCTGTAGGCCACGAATGTGTTCTCGAGAATTCCCAGCCCCTGCAATACATGCGGATGATGTCCCAGCACCAGATCCGCGCCCGCGTCCGCAACTGCACGCGCAAGCGCCCGCTGCGAGGCGTTGGTATAGGACGAGTACTCGGCGCCCCAGTGACAGACCACCACCACCACGTCGGCCACCTGACGCGCCGCGGCCACATCGGCGACCATGTCCTGCTCTTTTGTCCAGGCGCTGCCCGGACTCGTCTCGCTTGCCTCAAAAGACTCTGGCAGAATCTGGTTATAGGCCAGAAAAGCCACGCGCAGTCCGTTGCTCGTGACGATCCTGACAGCGCGGGCCTCGGCGCTGTTGCGCCCCGCCCCCACCACTACCAGGCCGGCTTCGTCCAGCAGATCGAGCGTCTCGACAAGCGCATCGTCGCCATAGTCACCGGTATGGTTGTTCGCCAACGACAGTACGTCGAAACCGGCGTATGTCAGCCCCTGAACCACCTCGGGCGCAGCACGGAAAGTGTAGGTCTTGTCCTGAGGCCGGCCGCTTTCTGCAACGGCGCATTCCAGGTTGCCGATGGCGATGTCGGCGCCCGCCAGCACTTCCCGAATCCCCTCACCCTCGAAGGGATAAGCGGGCGACGTCGCCGCGATCGTCTCGCCCACGTTGCTGGCCAGCATCACGTCGCCGACCGCCGCCAGGCTCACCCGCGCCCCGGCCTGGTAGCCCAGCGCACTGCGCAGGTCGTCCTGCAACGCCGGAGGCAACGCCACCTCCGCGTCAAGCCACATCCGGCGCACCAGCGGGTAGCTATCCGGCGCGTCAGGATTCAGCACATGGCCATCCACAGGCAGCACCCGCACGCGAAAGTCCACCACGTCCCACGGGAGCAATCCAATGTGCCCCGGCTGAGTGGCGATCGCCTCTTTGGCGCTCGGCCAGTTGCTCTCCAGCACCACGTTTGGCCCGGTCTCTTGCACGCCCAGCAGTTCGCGCAGCACGCCGGCATCGCCCGACGTAACCACGAGTTGGCTCTGATCCCTGCCACTGGCCAGGGACGCAAGCTGCGCGCTGCTCCAGGCATCGCGGCGCAGGGCATAGTGCGCTGCCACGACATACGGCTCTGCGCGCACGACGACGGCATTCGGGCCGGGTCGCTCCGAGCGCCAGTACAGGAGCGCGTCCGACAGCTCACCGGCCAGCAGATCGTCTCGGTCGCTCTGCCGGCTGTAGGTGCTGATCTGCAGCCCCTCGAAACGATCCGGCAGCCCCTGAAAGTAGCTGGCGTAGGCCTCAAACACGCGTTCATCCACGCCCAGGCGCACAGCAGCTGGCGTCGGGGTGGGGATGGGCGTGCGGGAGGGCGCAGGTGATGGGGTAAAGCTGGGCCCTGCTACTGCCATCTGCGCGGTCTCGCGCGCTGACGTCGGAGCGATCGGCCGCTCGATCCAAGCCTCGGGCGGTGTTGCGAGCCCCAACAGCATGGCCCGCGCTGCCAGCGCCACAAGCACCAACACCAGCACCGCGCCGATCGCGATGCCGCGTCCGGCGGCCTGTTTGCGTGGGCTCTCCTCGATCGATTGCCAGTGGCCTGGGCGCATGGCTCCCTTCTTCCTGCCTGCTGACCTATAATGGCCAATGCTAACACCCGCCCGCCTCAATGTCAAAAGGTCCGCGGCTGTCAGACAAAAGAGAAGGGCGGCGCCTTACAGCGCCGCCCCTGGTTCCGTGTCGCGTGCTAGCGACAAGCGTTCATGCTCACATCATCCACGTACAGCGCGGTGGTGCCGCCCCAACCGTTGTTGTAGGTCTCTACGTGCAGGGTCACGACCTGTCCCTTGAACGGCGCCAGCGCTGATTCGTCCCACTCCAGATAGGTCCACGTGCGGGTGTTGCTATCCGGGTAGCTCAAACGCTCTCCCTCAAACGATTCGCCCGTTTCGTCGAGCAGCAGCATGAGGATATCGCCGTCGGTGTCTCCGGGGCCGCCGGTTGCCACAGCATAATACCAGAAACCGAGCGTCAGCGTATCGGCCTCGGCCGGTATCAGTATACGCTGCTCAAAGATCGAGTAGGAGCCATAGGACGGGTGCCAGCCGTACGGCTCGATGCCGCTGCGGAGCGATCGCACTGCCGAGCGGTACTGCGCCAACGAGTAGCCAGCAATGTACTGTGTGGGCACAAAAGTCCAGCCCTCGTACGTCTCTGCGTTGCCGTTGACGATCAAATCACGACATTCCCCCGGCGCCAACGTCGCCGTGGGCGAGGGCGTGATGGTCGGCGTCAACGTCGCCGTGGGTGTTGCAGTGTCTGTCGGCGTGGCCGTGCTCGTGGCAGTGGCCGTGCTCGTGGGCGTCGCCGTGTCCGTCGCAGTCGCCGTCGCAGTCGGCGTGACGCTTGGCGTCAGCGTCTCCGTTGCGGTCGGCGTCGCCGTAGGCGTCAGCGTCTCGGTGGGCGTCGCGGTAGCCGTAGGCGTGGGCGAGGGCACGAACAAATCCTTGAACAGCAGCGGCAGATTATAGTCGATGGTCGGCAGACTCGTGGGCGTGACCGTCTCTGTTGCCGTCGCGGTTAGAGTTTCCGTCTGCGTCGGGATGACGGTGTCCGTGGAGGTAGGGGTCTCGGTCGGCGTAGGCTCCTCGGTATCGGTGCTGGTCGGCGTGTCAGCCTGGGCGAGGACCAAACCACCCGGCGCACTTCCGGACCGAGGCGTCAGTACCCCCGACAGCAACACCACGGCCATCAGCACAAGAGCCAGGGCCCCAAGCCAGCGCGTCTCTTGCTTTGTCCCGTTCTGGTCGCCCGCTTGTAGGTTTGACATGCAACCCCCTCTTCCTGTGCGGAGCCAAGGCGCCGGCCGATCCCGGCCACGCCCCACAAGTGCAAGCACGCTGCAGCTACTCTATCACGGCTTGGCTGGCATGTCAACGGACTATGCCCGCAGATCCCGATGCATCACCATCTTCACGCAGCTGTTACGCGCCGTGAGACCCGCAGGGCAACGTCAGTCCAGCGGTTGGTAGCGCCCCCACGTCTGAATCGCGTACATGACCGCCCGCAGTCCCTCGAGCCGACTGCCCGCATTCACGCTGCCCGCCGTGGTGACGACCAGCCCGCCATCGCCGCCGACCGCCTCGATATCACGACGTACCGCCTCAGCGATCTCTTGCGGCGTACCCCGCGCAAATGTCCACGGCGCCAGTTGCCCGTTGATCACGGTGCGCGGCATGTGCTCGCGGATGACCTCGGGGCGCACAGTCGGACCAAAGTTGCAGCCGTGCAGCCTGGTATGATCGAGCAGCGGCAGCAGATGCGTCATCTCGCTGTCCGAATGCTGGAAACGCCAATCATCCTCGCCCGGGCTGAACACCCCAAAGATGTGCTGCAGAATCGGCAGCCCGAAACGCTCATAGAGTTCGGGATTAAGAGTCGCGCAGTTGTCGTCCGCAAAGCCAAAACCGCGCATCGAGGCTCCCGTTGCCTCGCGCAAGAGCGTGCTCAGCTCGACGATTTTGGCAGCAAGCAGATCGCGAAAGCGCTCCATCACCTGCGGATAATCCAGCAGCCACAGAATCACATTCTCCACACCACACACCGACATGGCCGCCGTCACCGGCCCGCGGATACCGCCCCCCAACCGGGGCTCAGCCCCATAGTCTTCTCGGAGTCGCCGCAGGGCTTGCTCGAATCCTGGCGGAAAGACGATTGCCCGCAGATCCAGGCTTGATACGTACTCAAGCCGCTCCTCGAGCTCTTTGACCGAGAACACGCTCTGTTCCACCCAGTCCGAGCTGGGCATTTCCCCCACGTGAATCTGCGTGATGCGGCTGCCAAACACCTCCTCGATACGCATGGGGCGCGGCAGAGCGTGTTCGGGTGGGATCCAGGTCTCCGGCAGGATCCGCCGCCCGACGATCTCCTCCGCCTTGTCGTTGTACAACCTGTTAAGGCGGACATGCGTGTCGCCGTCCTGCCAGTACTGGGGATCCGGCGTCAGACCGAGCTCATCCCACAGGCACTCCTCAGTCGTCAACAGGGACATCGGCACCTGCGGCTTGTCCGTCGAAAAGGGCCTGTTCAGCGACGCCTCGTTGTCACGCCAGAAACGCTCCGCATCAACCGGAAACAGCATTACGCTCCTCTCCCATGTCCGAGTGTGCCGACTCCCGAACCGCCGTCTACAAGCCGAGACTATGCCTCGGTCGCCTCGGCCAGAATCGCCAGCATATCTTTGCAGTACTGGCTGAGCGCCAGCACGTCCGCCCCGATGTTGATGAAGCGGTATCCCAGATCGACCATCTGTCGGACGTTCTCGGGGCTGGCAACCGTCCCCGCCATCTTGCCATACTTTTCGCACACCTGCGCCACGCGGCGCCGCGCATCTACCAGCGTCGGGTGATCCGATTGTCCCGGCGCGCCGATGCCCTGCGAAAAGTCAGACGGCCCGAAGAACAGCATGTCAACGCCCTCGAGGTCCGCGATCGCCTCCAGATCGGACAGTGGCTCCGGATCCTCGATCTGCAACGCCACAAAACGCTGTGCGTTGGCCTGCTGCATATAGTCCAGCATCGCCAGATTGCAGTAGGCGCCGTCGGCATTGCCGCCATCCACGGGTCGCCTGCCGATGGGATGGAAACGCGTCATCCGCACCACCCACTCTGCATCCTGCAGGCTCATCACGTGCGGCACCAGAATACCACTCGCATCCATCTCGAGCGCGCGCACGTGGTCGCTGTAGCTGCCGCGCCCGACGCGCACCATCAGGTCTGTGTCGTGACCCTTGGCCGCCCAGATGGCCTGCTCGACGGCCGACCAGTCGTTGCCCACGTGCTCAACGCAGGTCCAGACGCAGTCAAAGCCAAGCATGGCCGCGATCTCCACCGCACGCGCGTCGGCCAGATTGGTCTTGAAGCAACTGACAACTTGCCCTGCACGATAACTGGCCAATACGCGACTGGGCCGCATGGCAATCGGTTTGCTCTTCACGTGCTCTTCTCCCCCTGCTACGCTCCATAGTGCCCCTACGGGCGCGCTCTATATCTTCCGGACTGTCCCCGCCTGACCGAGCATTCTAGTGACGACGCGTGCAATGTCAAGGCATTTGTGATCCGCCGGCTTTGCGTTATACTTGCTTGGCAGCATGTGTTTTGCCAGGCGTTTCGCAGGCGCCTCTATCGATAGTTTCCATGTCGCTTGGATCCCGACGGTGCGCAGGAGGTATTATGGAGTCAAAGGTGCTGACCGAGCTGACGTATCAGGACCGGCTGGACGCCTTGCGAGCCACAAAGGAACGGCACACCAGCGAAAAGCAGTCGATCATCGGGGCGATGAACTATGATGACTGGAGCGTAATCCTGCCGCCCGATGAGGCGCGCCAGGTGACGCGCGCCATCAGCGGCTCGGGCGTCGAGATCGTTGACGTCCTCATCAAGGGCGTCGATCTCGAGACAAACCACCCCAACGGCGGGTGGCACGGCGCAGAGTTCGTGGGCAGGAACTACCGCCACGTGCTCGAGGCCCACCCCGTGTACATCGACCCGATGAGCAGCCTTGCCGGCGCCTACATGGTCAACTTTGGCTCCTATCGCGGCGGCGTTCGCTGGCCCGAGGAGATCCGCTACCCCCGCTATGCCGAGCACCACCACTACGGTCAGGGTCCGCTGGTCGGCGGGGCGCAGCATTTCTGCCAGGATAATACCATCGGCCTGCAATTGGGCTGGGGTGGGCTGCTCAACAAGGTTCGCCACTACCGCGACCTGAACGCGCCCGACCATGCCGAGTTCTACGCCGGCCTCGAGCACATCCTGCTGGGCGTCATGAACTGGGTCCAGCGCAACGCCGACGCCGCGCAGACCGCGGCCGATCGCGAAGAGAATCCCCAGATCAAGGCCAGCCTGCAACGCATGGCTGACGCCAACCACTGGCTGGTCGCCGAGCCGCCACGCACCTTTTACGAGGCCGTACAGTGGATCGCGTGGTTCCAGATGCTGGCGCGCATGTACAACGGCAGCGGATCGCTGGGTCGGCTCGACATGCAACTGCTGCCTTACTATGAGCACGACATCACTGCCGGCACGCTGACCGACGACGAGGCGATCTTCCATGTGGCCTGTCTGTACCTGAAAGAGACGGGCTACATTCAGCTCGGCGGACCTGATGCAGAAGGCAACGACGTCACTAACCCAGTCTCGTTCATCTGCCTCGAGGCCGCCCACCGCATCCGCATCCCGGTCAACGTCGGCGTCGCTGTTGGCGAAAAGGCGGATCCGCGCTTGCTCCGTCGTGGCGTCGAGATCATCTTTGAGGACCGCTGCGGCGTCCCCAAGTTCCTGGGTTGCGAAAACATCTGCAACGGTTTCGCCCGCAACGGCATCCCCCAGGAGCTGGCCAACCAGCGCTCCTATGCTGGTTGCCACTGGTGGGCGCTGCCCGGACGCGAGTACTGCCTGAACGACGGCGCCAAGGTCAACCTGGCGCGTGTGTTTGAGGTCGCGTTCAACGAGATGATGTCCGATCCTGCTGCCACACCCAGCGTGGGCGAGCTGTGGACGCGCTTTGTGCAGCATACCGAACGCGCCGTCGCTCTGCATGCCGATGGCTTTGACTACCACACCAAGGTCAACTATCTCGTTTTCCCGGAACTGGTGCTGGACCTGTTGTGCTACGGGCCCGTTGAAAAGGGCCTGGATGCATCCCAGAGGGGTGGCGTGCAGTATCTCAACTTTGGCATCGATGGTTCGGCGCTGGCCACTGTGGCCGACTCGTTTGCGGCGCTGGAGCAGCGCGTGGAGGAGGAGCACGCTCTCACCTGGCAGCAAGTCAAGCACTATCTGGACACCGATTGGGCCGGGCCCGACGGCGAACAGGCGCGCCTGATGATGAAAACCATTCATCGCTATGGCCAGGGCGGCTCGCGAGGCGATTACTGGGCATTCCGCGTGGCCGATGAGTATGTGCGCATCGTCAAGTCCAGGCCCACGCCCGACGGCCACAACATGATCCCGGGTTTTTTCTCATGGGCTGCCACCATCGGCATGGGCCAGTCGGTAGGCGCAACTCCCAACGGCCGCAAGGCATACGCTCCCATTTCACACGGCGCCAATCCCGACCCCGGCTTCCGCAAAGATGGCGCGCCCACGGCCATGGCCGAGGCGATCGCGCGCGTCAACCCCTTCTGGGGAGCCTCGGCCCCGATGCAGCTCGAGCTCGACCCGGGCATCGTGCACGACGACTCGGGGGTCAGCAATGTCGTCGAACTCGTTCGCAGCCATATTCTGATGGGCGGCACCCAGGTCAATCTCAACATACTGGACAAGGAAAAGATCTTGGACGCGCACGAACATCCCGAGCTATACCCCGACTTGATCGTGCGTGTCACCGGCTTTAGCGCCTACTGGGCCAGCCTGTCCAAGGATTTCCGGCAGTTGGTCGTCGATCGCATCATCGCCGGCAACTGACCGTTTTCACACGCTGCCAGGACGATGGCACAGCGCGGCTTGCACGGCGGCATCCTCCGTGCAAGCCGTTTTCTGAGTGTATGAGAGGCGCACATGAGCACCCGCACCCACGCAAAGTACGAAATCCTGGCGGCCATTTCGGAGCCCAAGCAGATGCGGGTGCTGCTCGCCGTGGCCGTGCCGCTCGCGCGCGCTCGCGATGGTCACGTTACCCCGTTGTACGTCAGCTCTGAGCGCTCGGTACCCCACTGGTTCGCAGTGCCTGAAGACCTTGAGGATGTCGTGGGCGAACCCCGGACCATTTCCGGGCGCACAGTGGGCCAGGCTGCCCTGGATTACGTCCACGAGTTCAAGCCCGATTTGTTGCTGCTTTACTGGCGTGGAAAGCCCTCGCGTGGACGCTATTTGCTCGGGCGTACGCTGGATCCGCTGATCCAGTACGCCGCCTGCGACGTGGCCGTGGTACGCGTCAAGCAGGAGGCCGAAGCCTTTGCCAAGACCATGGCCAACCTCAAGCGCATCACTGTCCCCGTTGGTGGAGGGCCCNNCCAACGCCCAGTTGGCGCTGGACATCGCGCTTGATCTGGGAACAGAGGTCCAGGTCACCGCACTGCGCGTAGCGCAGTCATCGATGGGCAGAGCAGCCACACAAGCCCAGAACGAGATCCTGACGAGCGCGCTCAAGCAGGTACGCGACGCAGATCGCATCCAGGCACGTGTGGAGCTCGCCCCCAGCGTCACGCAGGGCATCCAACAGGCCACCAAGGAGGACTGCGACCTGATGCTGATCGGCGCGACGCGCGACAGCACCGTCGACAGGCTCCTCTTCGGCAACCTCCCGCAGCAGATCGTCCAGCAGGTCTCCATCCCCACGATCATTATTCGCCGCCACGACGCCTCACCGGCCGGCATATGGCGCCGCACGGTGTGGCGCGTGGTCAACCTCTTGCCTCAGCTGACGACCGAAGAGCGCTCCGGTATCTACCGACAAGTGCGCGGAAGCGCTCGAGGGGATGCCGACTTTTACCTGATGGTGCTGCTGGCCACTGGCATCGCTGCGCTGGGCCTGCTGCTGAACAGCCCAGCCGTTATTATCGGCGCGATGCTCATGGCGCCTCTGATGGCTGCGCTGATCGGTGCAAGCCTCGCCATCGTTCAGGGAGACGCCTGGCTGTTGCGAGTGAGCCTGCGGACCGTGCTTCTGGGATCGCTGGTCGTCCTCATCGTGAGCGCGGCTATCGGGCTGGCCGTCCCGGGCAACCGGGTCACCACCGAGATGCTCGGCCGCACCACGCCGTCATTGCTCGACCTGACAGTCGCTCTGATTTCAGGGGCGGCAGCGGCCTACGCCCACTCGCGCAAGGATGTGGCCAGCGCACTGCCCGGCACAGCCATCGCGGTCGCGCTCTTGCCGCCCCTGGCCACCGTGGGCATCGCGCTGACAGAGTTGCGCCCCGATCTGGCGATCGGCGCATTCCTCATGTTCCTGGTCAACCTCGCAGCCATCGTCTCCGCAGCCAGCCTGGTCTTCTTGTGGATCGGCTTTCATCCTGAGGCCGGGGAAGAGAAACGCGCGCGCGTCTTCCGGGGGGGTGTACTGGGAACGGTCATCATGCTCGTCGCCATCACGGCCCTGCTGACTGTGCTGGGCATCCGCAGTATCCGCAGCACGCAGCGCCATCAACAGGCCGAGCGGGCGATCTCTCAGCACTTTGAAGCGCTGATGCCCACTGCCAACCTGGCCGAATGGCAGATCTCTGAATCTGCGGGCGTGACCCACATCCGCATTCGCGTAACCTCGTCGGAGTTGCCGCCGCAAGAAGAAGCCGAGCATCTGCAGCAGGTGCTGGCTGAGGCCATGGAGAGGCCCGTATCGCTCGAAATCCTGCTCTCGCCCGCCCTGCAGTTGTCGCCGGTCGCGCCAGGCAACGTGTCAGCGGCATCGGGCCAGTGAACCGACCTCTGCACTGAACGAAATACACCCACCAGACGGCTTGACGCTTTTGTGCCGCACTGCTATCATCGGTCTGCTCGAGTGGACAGAGGGAGGTGGCGGACATGCCCGATATGGATCCCGCGCTGCGCAAGCAACTGCAGCAATCCCGTCGTAAAGTCGATGTGATCGTACGTGTGCGCTCCGGCTCAGGCGACCGCACGCCCGACCTCGAGGCGCTGGGGTGCAAAATACGGCGGCGCTTCTGGCTGACACGCTCCTATGCGGTGACCTGCACCGGCGCCAAGGCGCTCAAGATCGCCGGGCTCGAATGGGTCGAACGCGTCGAGCTCGACGGCACAGTCGTAGCACTCGACAAGACCTCTGACCGCTCAACCAGGAGGTAGAGGGTGACTGAAGAACGCACCAAGCTTACGCGCGGACTCGTGCAGAACCTGCAGAACACTCGGGCGGACGAACAGATCCCCATCATTGTGCGCTACGTTTCGGGAAGGCGACGCCTGCGGCTGCGCGGCCCACTGCCAGGTATCCGCCTGAGCTATCTCTACAAACTGCTGCCCTGCGAACACATGCACGCCACGCCCGAGGCCATTCGCAAACTCGAGGCCGACCCGGACGTCGT
Source organism: Anaerolineales bacterium UBA6128 (assembly GCA_002423325.1). GTDB lineage: Bacteria > Chloroflexota > Anaerolineae > UBA1429 > UBA1429 > UBA6128. The sequence continues at coordinate 24,270 of DIVQ01000023.1, forward strand.
GCGCGTCTACGAGGATCGCCAGGTGTTCGCGCTGCTCAACTCGTCAGTGCCAACTATCGGCGTGCCGCGTCTCTGGCAAGAGGGTTTGAGTGGCGAGGGGGTGCGCATCGCCGTCATCGACACCGGCGTCGACGCAAGTCACCCCGACGTCGCCGGTCGCGTTGCCGCGCAGGTTGACTATACTGGCGAGGGCGACGGCGACGCCAACGGCCACGGCACGCATTGCGCCAGCATCGCCCTTGGGAACGCCGCAGCCAGCGTCGGCACCTATTGTGGCGTCGCGCCCGGGGCTACCCTGCTGGCAGCCAAGGTACTCAAGGCCGGTGGCTCTGGGATGATGAGCGACGTGATGGCCGGCGTCGAGTGGGCTGTCGATCAGGGCGCTCAGGTCATCAGCCTGTCGCTCGGCGGACCTGGACCAAGCAGCGGCGAGGATGCCCTCTCAGACACCTGCGACGCCGCGGTCGACCTGGGAGTGATAGTCTGCGTCGCGGCGGGGAACGATGGCCCGCGTCAGTACTCGGTCGGATCGCCCGGCGCAGCCCGCAAGGCCATCACCGTGGGCGCCTGCACCGACAACGATACCATCGCCACCTTTTCTTCCCGCGGACCCACGGGAGATGGCCGCGTCAAGCCCGATGTCGTTTTGCCCGGGGTCGATATCGTGGCGGCCCGCGCCGCAGGCACCGCGATGGGCACGGTGGTCAACCAGTTCTACACCTCTGCCTCGGGCACGAGCATGGCCACCCCTCATGCCGCGGGCGTCTGTGCGCTCCTTCTCCAGGCAGAACCGCACCTCAAGCCGGAGCAGGTCAAGAGCCGCCTGATGGCCACCGCGGCCGATGTCGGCGCCACGCCCTACGCACAGGGCAGCGGTCGCGTCGATGCATGGCACGCCGCCCATGCCGACGAACCCGACGTCCCGAGCACCCCCGATGTACCGGCCGCGCCCGGTCAGGGGTGCCTCGCGTTACTGATGCGCGTGCTGTTTTGGGGTCGCTCAGCGGGAAACTAGCACCCCCCGTCTGTTTGCCGGTGTTGCCAATTCCATGGCACCGTTAGGAGGAGTCAGGCCATGTCCGTTCAGCTATCCGGGGCCGATCTGCTGGACCTCGCCATCCAGACCGAGACGCGCGGCGAGCGTTTCTACCGTGCTGCCGAAAAGGCGGCCTCTGACCCCAGCGCCAAAGAGCTGTTTCGCTATCTGGGTGATCAGGAGATTGCACACCGTCGCCTGTTTGAGCGGCTCGGCGGCGCGATCGTCGTCACCGAGATAGATCCTACCACCTGGGATGAAGCCCTGGCCTACATCGAAGCCACTGTCGACAGCGCCTTTTTCGCTGACGATGCGCCGATCCGCGCCGTCACGCTCGGCGAAACGGTTACTGAAATGCTCGAGCAGGCCATCGCCTTTGAACAGCAGACGCTGCTCTACTTTGGCTCGCTGCGCGACTTGGTGCAGCCCGCCAACCGCGCACTGGTCGACAAGGTGATGGCCGAAGAGCGCACCCACGTCCGCCGTCTGGCAGCCATGCTCAAAGAGCAGCAGCAGGCCTGAGACGCCCCAGTGCAGTGCGATCTGCGGACGCCTGGCACACGCAGCCGGGCGTCCGTTTGTTTGTGATCCGCTTCAACCGCTCCGAGGCTGAGGTTCCCTGGCTATGCCCGAACTACCCGAGATCTGGTTACGCGCCCACGAGATCGACCACGCGTTGAGCGGCCGCACGATCGTTGGGGCGCATTTTGCTCAGCCCAAGTGCCTCAACCTGCCACCCGATCTCTTTGAGCGCACGATCGTCGGCCTGACGATCCGTCGAGCCTGGCCTCGCGGCAAGTGGGTGTTCGTCGACCTGCAATCCCACTGTCTGTTGCTGAACCTGGGGATGGGCGGTGAAGTGCTGCTGCATGCTCACGGACAGGCACTGCCCGACAAGCTTCAGGCGTACTTGGACCTTCTGGACGGCGCCAAGCTGTCCGTGCACTTTTGGTGGTTCGGCTACCTCCACCTGCTCGCCCGCGATGCGCTGGCCACGCACAAAATGACCGCCGGCCTCGGCCCCGACCCGCTGGCTGCCGACTTTACGCCCCTGACGTTGGCCTCCCAGCTGACTGGCAGACGCGCCATCAAATCGCTGCTGCTGGACCAGACGCGGATAGCCGGCATCGGCAACATGTACTCGCACGACATCCTGTACCGCGCCGGGCTGCATCCGCTGCGCCCAGCCAACTCGCTGGATTCGGGCGAGGTCGAGGCACTGTGGCGCGCCATGCGTGAGGTGCTGCAGGAAGCGATCGATCTGGGGGGCGCGCATTGGGAGGTAGATCTGCACGGGCGCGCGGGTCGTTACGACCTGACGTGCATGCAGGTCGCTTACAAAGAGGGACAGCCCTGTCCAAAGTGTGGCACTGCGGTGGTCAAGCTCAAGACGGGCGCCACTGCCGGGTTCATCTGCCCCGCTTGCCAGCCGTTGGAGCGGCCCACGGATTCTAGTTCTCCATCCCCGTGAGCAGATCGCCCAGCTCGTCCCACGCCGAATCGAGGGGCATGAAGGGATGCTCCTCAAAGGCTGACGAGATCGCCTGAAGGTAGGCGCGAATGTGGGCCTCGGGGTGCTCGCGCGCGATCGTGTCGATCTCAGCAGACCACTTGGCCATCAGGTCACGGCTGCGGTGCTCCAGTTCGGCCAGGTCGATCGGGACGTCCGCCATGTAGGCCACGCGTCGCAGCAGACCATGCCAAGCGCGATAGTCCTCTTCAATGCGCATCAGATCGGGCGCCAGCGCAGCCATTTCGTAGGCGGGCACAAACGCATACAGCGCCATGTACTCGATGCCGAGCGACTCTGCCTTGTGAGCGAGCCAGGTGCACAGCGTCGCGGCGCCCTCATAATTGGAGAGCGTCAGCGCCAGGTCCTGCAGACTCCGCAGCATTGTGGGCAAGCTGTAGACGCAAGATACCTCGCGTTCCTTCTGGTACGGGACGGGCCCGTACACACCACCCAACGCCACGACGCGCTTGACCTTGAGCGCCTGCACCATCTCAAAGAACAGACTGGCGTATAGCTCCTCCGCCAGCTGCGGCTCTTCGCCGCAAAAGATGTACAGATGCTTGTCGCCCAGCTCGGCCCGGTAGAGCTCATTGTGGTGTTCGCTCATCTGCTCCCGATAGCCGTTCACCAACTTGACTTTGGGTCGCATGAGCTGGTGCATACCCGGCACTTGAAACAGATAGAAGCCGTCCGAGCGGATGCGTCCTATGCGCGTGGCATGCGTCAGCTCAATCAGGTAGCGAGGCAGTTCTGATGAGGCAGCGCCGGCATCGGCCCATTGCTGCCAGCCGGCGACGAGATAGCAGTCCTCCTGCTGTGGGGTCTCCCAGAGCTCCAATTGTTCGCTCATATGCGCGTATCCTTTACGCGTGTGATGGTCTCCTATTCGCTCCCGCCTCCGCCGTAGAGTTCCTCGTTGCGCAGATGCTCCTCATACGTCACGGCGAACGCGTGCGTGCCATCGCCCTTGTGGTAGAAGAAGAGATAATCGCTCTCGGCTGGCTCGATCGCCGCCATCAGCGAGGCCAGGCCCGGATTGCAGATCGGGCTCGGCGGCAGGCCCGGATTCAGGAACGTATTATAGGGTGAGACCACCGTGATGGCCTCCTCCTGAAGCATCGGGTTCCACCACTTGCCAAGGGTAGCATCATAGCCCTTGGCATACTGTACTGTGGGGTCCGACTGCAGGTACATACCCGTGCGCAGGCGGTTCGCGTACACGCCAGCGATCAGCGGGCGTTCCACCGAGGCCACCGCCTCGCGTTCCACGATCGACGCGAGCGTCACCACCTCGTAGAGCGTGCGTCCGCTCTCCGTGATACTGTTGCGGACGCTCTCGGGGACCTGGTTGCCCCAGTTGCGCAGCATCGCAGCAATCACTTCGTCCGGATCTGATCGCTGGTCAAACTGATAGGTGTCGGGGAAGAGAAAACCCTCCAGGCTCGTCGATGCGCCCGCCGGACGATCCAGTACAAAGCCGAAATCGTTGCGCCCGTCATGCACCGCCTGCAGGAACTCGGCCGCCGACACCACCACGCCCTCCTGCTCCAGCAGCGCCCCGATCTCCTCAGCACGCCAGCCCTCCGGGATCGTGACGACCCGTGGCAACAGCCTGCCGCGTTGCAGATGCATGACGATCTCTTCCATCGTCATGTTGGGACTCAGGGCGTACACGCCCATCTGGATGTCCTTTTCGGCGCCCAGATACTGCACCACGCGACGGAAGACCTCGCCGTCCGTGATAAGCCCCTGCTGTTCGAGGTTGTAGCCCACCTGGCCCGGCGAATCTCCCAGCTCAACGACGAACGTCTTTTCCGTTTCGTCATCGGCATTCATCGCCACGGTATAGTCTTTGCCGCGCGTCTGCAGATACTTGAGGTAAAGGCCCCAGCCAGCGCGCTCAAGCTTGTCTGTGGTGATCTGAAAGCCTACTTTCGGCGCCCGGCCCTCGGCCTCGCGCCACATATAGTAGGCGCCGCCAGCAAGGCCCACCACCACCACGGCAATGCCCACCACCACGGTTACCAGTCGCAACAGCAATCGCAACGCGTTATTCACGCTTGCGGCCCTCCGCTCTGTTCGTCCAGGAAATGCTGCAAAATCACCGCAGCGGCCACCGCGTCGGTGGCCTTGCGTCGGCGCTTGCGGCGGCTATCGTTCTCCACAAGGATCTCTGTGGCGCGTCGCGAAGATCCCCTCTCGTCATAGAAGACGATCGGCACCTGCACATGGTCGCGCAGCCCGCGCACATACGCTCTGCACGACTGCGCCTGCTTGCCCTCTTCGCCGTGCGCGAGCAGCGGCATCCCTACGACAATCGTCTCGACGCCGTTTCCCGCTACGATCTCGGCCACCCGCATGAAACTGGACGGTCCCGAACGTCTGGCGATGATCTCCAGCGGGCGCGCGATGAACCCGTGGCCATCGCTGATGGCCACGCCGATACGTTCGTCTCCCACATCCAATGCCAAGTATCGCATGCGCCTCTACCCGACGTCCTGTGCAGAGAGGACCACGTCAATTCTGGCGGCCAGCCAGGGCACGTACTCCCACCAGGCCGGCGTCACCTCGATCGCGGGCTCCGCTCTGAGCTGCAGGTTCTCTGCGAGCAATGCCTGGGCTTCCGGCAGCAACTTGCCCCGGACACTCTCCTTGACCTCGCGTTCGTCAATCACCGGGGCAAACATGCCCTCGGCCTGCACCCTGAAACTCACCGAGCCCGTGCCCTCGCTGCGGTGCTGCGAACGCTCATACGACAAACTATCCTCGATCAGCGCCATCCCTTCGGGTGCATGCGCCGTCAGTGACTGGCTCACCAGGCTCTCCAGCCCCTTCCCATCGACCGCCAGCCCCCGCACCACGACCTTCATCTGCACGGTCAGCGTCTCGGTCTGTTGGCCCAGTGACTGATCGAAATAGCGCTCCATCACTTCGGCGCTGACGGTTTCCGGGGGAATATACTCGTTTATATCGAGTTCGCCGGCCAACTGTCCCAGCGCCTCGTTCTGCAGCTTGGCCAGCGTCTCGTTCCTCGCGACGTCAAAGTCTGCAGCCGCCACCATCGGCACCCGCTTGATAGTGCCCCCGGTAGTGGCCGTATCATTCAGCACTTCTACCCTCGCCGCCAGATCGCCCTCAACCACGTTGATGGTCAGGGGCTGCACGTTGCCGGCGGGCCCCGGATCCATCGCGATGACGCCCACGCGCCGATAGGCGTACAGGCTGCCCGGAACCTCTGCGTCAATCACCGTATAGAAACGGACGTTCGTGCCCGACCCTGTGCGCACGATGGTCCCCTTGGGCACCATCACCGGCGAGGTGGTCCGGTTCACAAACACCACCTGGCCGCTGGCGCGTTCGTCCGGCGCGTCCAGGCTCCCCGTCGTAGGCGTTCCGCCCGTGCCCGACACGATCACCTGCACCACACGCGCGGGAATCGTGGCCTTGCCATAGTCCACCGCCGAGTTCAGGTTGATCGCGGTCACCGCCAATTCGCTTGACACGGGCACGGCCACCGGCGCCAGCACGATTTTGGCGCCCGGCACCAGCGCCACCAGTCCCGCCCCCAGGATGGCGAGCACCAATGCGATCACCAGCAGCGACAGCAGCACCGTGCCGAACCCGATACGGGGGCGACGCTGCCAGCGTCTGCCCAAACGCTCGGATGCAGGCACCACGCGGCTTTTCAGCCCGACTGCGCCGGTCCGTCTCTGCTCTGCGTATTTGCGCAGCGCAACCGGTACAGCGACGTGCGCCATAATGCCCACTGAGCGCGCCAGGAGTCGGGTCTCGGTGTGGCGCGAAACCAGACGCAGTTCGGCGCCGACGGACTCAGCCGCGCGGGCCAACCGCTTCAGGTTGAACATCTGGCGCGCCATCGGCATGCGCCACGGTACCACCACCCATACCTGTGCGCCCGTCGTCGCCTGTTGCACAAGCTCACAGGCCACGTCGATGGTGTCGAGGCGATTCAGGTGAATGACTTCAATCGGACGCAAACCCTATCCTCCTGTGATCCCGTTACGGCGTAACCGCCGCATGCGGTCGATCAACTTGATTCAGCGCCAAAAGGTCATTTGCGCAAGCAGGCGCTCGAGCGTGATCTGCTCGGTGTTATCCTGGCAGACCCCGTACGCGATCGAGCGCAGTCTCAGGAACTCGCTGCCGCCGGCGCGCCCGGTGCAATCGAGCACATGTCGCACGATGTTCGGCGCATACTCCACCACGTCGGGACAGCAGCCAAAGGGCAACTGCTGTTCCCAGTAGGGCGTCTGCAGCGCCTGAACGGCCTCGGGCATACGACGGGTCTCATCCACGAAAAAGACTTGTCGCGGCGCAGCCTCGCGCGCATAGGGGAGCGCAGCAGCGCCGATCTGCTTCATCCAGTCGCGCAGTTGCACCCAAAAGGCCGCGGCGACCTGCTCCTCTGTCTCTGCACTGAGCTGCCGCGCGCGATAGGTGCGCATCAGGGCGCTCGCCTGGCGTTCGCGCAGCGACAAGGTCGCCGCTGTGGCCTCCACCAACTGCCGCTCGCCAACCTCGACTATGTCGCTCCATGCGATGCGGCCACGCCGCACGCCACTCACGATCGTATGACGCTCCCCCAGCTCGACCAGCAGGGCCGACGGGTGCGGCAGGGGGCGCGCTAACGTCACCTGATGCGGCACGATGGCAGTCAGACCGGTCTTCAGGCGTTCGGCTACCAATTGCAGCGTGCGCACCCAGACGTGCGGCGCCAGACAATAGTGTACCGTGAGCGCCAGCTCGTCGCCCAGCAGGCCCACAGGGTCGTCGATCACCTGGCCATCCAGGCTGATCTCTGACACTGCGCCCGAGACAATGTCCATGCTGCTGAGGGCTGCACCGCCCTTGGCCACCAGACTGTCCTGCGCGCTGCGATAGCTTTTACGCAGCAACTGCTGCAGTTCGTGCAGGGTCACCGGCTCTTGCCGATCGCGCCGCGGCCGTTGTACCGTGATGGGCAGGCCACTGGCCAGCTCGGCCGGGATGCCCATCGTAATATAGTTGGCCACGATCCTGCGACCACCGCCAACCGTCGTGGCATCCTCCGCCTCTGTGAGCGCAGCACTGCACGCAGCGAACCAGCGGTCCACGTCCGGCTGCGTGGTGCGCCCCACCCACTGCACTGGAGATGAAGCCACGCCCATCAGCTCGGCAACGCCGTCACCCAGATGCACAACGGCAGCCCGAACGAGGTCGTGCTCCCACGACAGCACGCTGTGCGTCTCGTGCAAATCAGCATCGTTGCGTGCCTTGCGCCTTAGGCGAACCATGCGACCCAACACTTTCCGCGCCCTACCCGACCGCCTCAGACACCAACGCGTCAACCGCGGCGATGGCCTGCTCCAGCTGATCGGCGTTCTTGCCGCCCGCCTGCGCCAGCGTCGGCTTGCCGCCACCGCCACCGCCCATCTGTCTCGCGGCCGCCCCGGCGAGCTTGCCGGCATGCAGTCCGCGAGCCACCAGATCGTTCGTCACCGCGACCACTAGCAACGGCCGCCCCTCTATGAGCGCGCCCAGCGCCACCACGGCGCTGCCCAGTTTGTCGCGAAATCGGTCGGTCATCTCCCTGAGGGTGTCTACATCGGCCGCGTCCACCCGCGCCGTCAATAGTGTAACGCCCGACACCTCGTGCGCGCGCTCCAGCAGCGCGTCCACCTGACCCGAAGCCTGTTGGCGCTCCAGGTCCTGCAGTGCGCGGCGCTGCGCGTGCGTTTCGGCCAACAGCCGCTGCACTTCGGGCAGCTCCTCACCCGCACGCACGCCGAGCGCCTGTGCCACCGTCGCCAGCGTATCCAGCCGCTCGTGCACGTAGGCCTCGGCCTCACGGCCAGTTACAGCCTCAATACGCCGCAGCCCCGCCCCAACGCTGCCCTCCGAGACGATCACGAACAGCCCGATCTGTCCTGCCGCATGCAGGTGAGTGCCACCGCACAACTCGCTCGAAAAGCCCTCCACGTCGACCACCCGCACGTGCTCGCCGTATTTCTCGCCAAAGAGCGCGATCGCGCCGCCCTTTACGGCCTCGTCAAAGCCGCTCTCGTGCACGGCCACCGGCAGATTGCGGCGAACTTGTTCGTTGACGATCTGCTCGACACGACGCAGTTCGGCGGGCGAAAGCGCAGACAGATGCGTAAAGTCGAAACGCAGCCGTTCCGGCGATACCAACGAACCCGACTGCGCCGCGTGCTCGCCCAGCACTGTGCGCAACGCGCGGTGCAGCAGGTGCGTCGCGGTGTGGTTACGCGCGATGTCCAGCCGTCGCTCCTCATCCACGTTGGCTATCAATCGGTCGCCGACCGCCAGCGGCCCCCTGGTCACCACGCTGCGGTGCGCGATGATCTCAGCCAACGGCTTGTACGTGTCACGCACCTCCACGCTGGCCGAGTCTCCGAGAAGCTCGCCCGTGTCGCCCACCTGTCCGCCAGACTGGGCATAGAAGGGCGTCACGTCCAGCACGACTTCGACCTCTTCACCGGTCTGCGCCACGTCCACCGTGCGGCCATCGCGGACCAAAGCGACGACCCGCGCCTCGCTGCTGGTGCGATCGTATCCCACAAAGGTGCTGCGCGGCAGATCGAGTTGCCGGTAGAGCTCGCCCTCGCTGCCCGCCACAAAGCTGCCGGCNNCCCGCCTCATCGACGCCCATGCCCATCTCGATCGCCGCATCGCGCGTCAGTTCGAGCGGGAAACCATAGGTGTCGTAAAGTCGAAACGCTTCTTCGCCCGGGATCTGGTCCACGCCCTGCTCGCGCAGTCGCGCCACGAGTTGCTCGATGCGGCCCAGCCCGCCGTTCAGCGTCGTCAAGAAGCGCTCTTCTTCCTTGGTGATGGCCTCACGGATGAACGCGCTGCGCTCCGCCAACTCGGTGTAGTGGTGACCCATCACATCGATGACCGCCTGCGCGGTCTGGGCCAGGAAGGGCTCCTCAAAGCCCAAGCGCTTGCCAAAGCGCGCCGCGCGCCGCAGAATCAACCGCAGGACATAGTTGCGGCCCTCATTGCCCGGCAGCACGCCGTCAGCAATCAGGAAGG
>DIVQ01000157.1 GCA_002423325.1 Anaerolineales bacterium UBA6128
AGTGCCACGGCTGCGGCGGCTGTGTCGCCGAGTGCCCGCACGACGCCATCAACCAGGCCCACTTTACCGATGCTCAGATCGTCTCCCAGTTGCGCGAGTTGCTGCGCGACAAGCCTGAGGGAAAGATCATCGTCTTTATGTGCCACTGGTGCAGCTACGGCGGCGCCGACAATGCCGGCACCAGCCACTTTGAGTATCCGGCCAATTCGCGCGGCATCCGCGTCATGTGCTCCGCCCGTATGGACCAGGACTTTATCTTTGAGGCCTTCCGGCGCGGCGCCGGCATGGTGCTGATGTCGGGCTGCCACCCCCAGGACTGTCACTATATCACTGGCCAACAGGTGGCCGCCAAACGCTTTGACCGCGTGCCCCGCACGCTCGAGCGCATGGGCGTCGATCCCGAGCGCTTCCGCGTCGAGTGGATTTCGGCCGCTGAGGGCGAAAAGTACGCGCGCGTGATCACCGAAATGAGCGCCAAACTGGACAGCATGGACAAGGACGCGATCCGCGCACAGACCGCCCAGGCGGCGGACCAGATCGAGAAGCGGCTCGCGCGCTGGAAGGGCCTGCCGCACATGGCCGAACTGATGGCCGAGGAAAAGTCGCTGGAGGTCATCGCATGATACGATCCAGCACGCTCGCCCCCAAGTTTGCGCACGAAGTGATGGCCGAGCCAGGCGGCGAGCACCTGATCGACTGCTGGTCATGCGGCACCTGCGCCTCAACCTGCCTGGTGCGCCGCTACGATCCCAACTTTAACCCGCGCCTGATCCTGCGGCAGGCCGGCATGGGCATGCGCGAGGCCGTGCTTTCCAGCGCCGAGATCTGGCTCTGCTCGGCCTGCGATGCCTGCTATCCGCGCTGCCCCAAGCAGATTCACATCTCTGAGGTGATGGGCGCCTTGCGCGCCATCGCGATCCGCGAGGGCTATGAGCGCCCGGGCATCGTTGCTCAAGTCAACGTCGAGACCTGTATCGCCTGCGGCCTGTGCGTGGCAGCCTGCCCATACGAGGCGCTGAGCCTGCAGCCCGTAACGCTGAACGGTCGCACCAAACTGGCCGCCCAGGTTGATCGTGACCGCTGCATGGCGTGTGGCATCTGCAATTCGGTGTGCTTGTCGTCCTCCATTTCGGTCGAGGGCTTTGAGGACCGTGACCTGGGCGCGCGTTTTGCAGCCCAACCCGACCTTCCGCAGGCCATCAACCACACCCTCGTCATCACCTGCAACTGGTGTCTGCACGCCGAGGCCGACGTCGCCTACGCGGCGAACCCGCCCGAGGGCGTCACCGTGGTCAACGTGCCCTGCTCGGGGCGCGTCACGCCCGTGTTTCTCACCACCGCACTGCAGCGCGGCGCGCACAAGATCCTGGTGGTGGGCTGCAAAGAGGATGAGTGCCACTACCGCCACGGTAACAAGCTGGAGCGCAGCCGCGCCGACCAACTGCATGGCCTGCTCGACCTGCTGGGCATTGAGCCGGAACGCGTACAATTCGCCTGGCTCGGCGCAGAGGATCGCGGCGTCTTTCCCGCGCTGGTGGAGCAGTGCATGCGCGACGCCCGCGCTCTGGAGGCCATCCGATGGCAGAGCTGAAGGGGCAAACAAGCATGACGCTTTTGGATCAACTCAAAGCGGTCGTCACCGAGCGCCTGGCGGATCTGGACGGCGTGGTGGCCCTGGCCGAAGAGCATGGCAACCTGGCCCCGCACCTGTTCTGCGCCGGCGATGACCTGAGCACGCTGGTGCTGGGGCCGCGCTACCCCATCGCGCTCACGGTTCGGCAGCTCCTCAAGCACCATCCTGGGGCGCGCCTTGGCGTGGTGGCGCGCGGCTGCCAGGAGCGCGCGCTGATCGAGCTGGCCAACTGGAAGCAGCTCGATATGGCGCAGATCGAGGTGATCGGTATCCCCTGCACGGCCGAGCTGGCCGTAGACTGCCGCTGCGACGTCCCCTACCCCACGCAGCTCGCTGTGGGTGAGCGCGTGGAGGGCGTGCAGAATCCGCTGCTGGCCGAGTTCCAGGCCGCCAAGACACGCGAGCAGCGTATGGCTTTCTGGCAGCATCAGTTCGCCAAGTGCATCAAGTGCTATGGATGCCGCAACATTTGTCCGCTCTGCTTTTGCGAAACCTGCGCGATGGAAGATGAGGTCTTTGTCGATCGCGGCCGGCTGCCGGTGCCCTTCCCGACCTTTCACCTCATCAAGGCTCTGCACACCGCGGGCAGCGGCAAGTGCGTCGGGTGCCATGCCTGTGAGGACGCCTGCCCGGCCGACATCCCCCTGTCGTTGCTCTATACGCTGTTGCGTCAGGACCTCAAGAGCACCTTTGGCTACGACGCCGGCAAGCAGACGGTGGGGGCGCCCCCCGTGCTGATGGGCGAAGGGAGGGAGTGACCGTCATGCCCAAGCTTTCCTACCGCAGCGTTCGCAGCGTGTGCATCTATTGCGGTGCTGGCTGCGGCATCAATGTCCAGGTGTGCGACGACAAGGTCATCGGCGTGCTGCCGGCGCCCTCGCACCCCGTCTCACAAGGCAAGTTGTGTATCAAGGGTTGGTGCGCGGCCGACTTTGTCAACCACGCGCAGCGCCTGACGACACCCCTGATCAAGACGGACGGCGCCTTTCGCACAGCCAGTTGGGATGAGGCCCTTGACCTGGTGACCGAGCGCCTCGCCGACATCGCACAGAAATCCGGGCCGGACGCGCTCGGCGTGCTGGCCTCAGCGAAATGCTCCAACGAAGAGAACTATTNNGTCTGGCCGCCGCCTTTGGCAGTGGGGCTATGACCAACTCGATTCCCGAGTTGGCAACGTCGGGCTGCATCATGGTGATCGGCTCGAACACCATGGAGGCCCACCCGCTGGTCGCCACGCACATCCTGCGCGCCGTCGAGGTGGGCGCCACTCTGATCGTGGTGGACCCGCGCGATGTGCCGATGGCGCGCTTCGCCAAGTACCACCTGCGCCCCAATCCAGGCACTGATGTAGTCTGGATGAACGGCATGATCAACGTCATCCTGTCCGAGGGGCTGGAGGACAAGGCGTTTGTCGCCGAACGCACCGAGGGCATCGAGGCTCTGGCCGCGGCGGTCAAGGAATACACCCCCGAGTACGTCGAGCGCGCGACGGGCATCCCGGCCGCGAATTTACTGACTGCGGCGCGCGCCTATGCGCAGATCGACCCGGCGGCGATCGTCTACGCGATGGGCGTGACGCAGCACATCTCGGGCACCGACAACGTGCTCTCCTGCGCCAACCTGGCCATGCTCACCGGCAACATNNGACATGGGCTGCCTGCCCGACGTGTACACCGGCTATCAGAAAGTGTTGCTGCCCGAGGCGCAGGCCAAGTTCGCGGCTGCCTGGGGCCGGACGCCGGGACCGGTACCGGGCCGCACCGTGAACCGCATGCTGGAGGGCGCCATCAGCGGCGACGTGCGCGCCATGTACATCATGGGCGAGAACCCGATGGTGTCCGATCCCGACATCGCCCACGTGCGCGCCGCGCTCGAGAGCCTGGAATTCCTGGCGGTGAGCGACATCTTTATGTCCGAAACCGCACAGCTGGCCGACGTCGTGCTGCCCGCCACCAGTTGGCTCGAGAAAGAGGGCACCTTTACTGCCACCGATCGCCGCATCCAGCGCTTCTATCAGGCGATGCCGCCGGTCGGCGACAGCCGCACCGACGCGTGGATCATCTGTGAACTGGCAGAGCGGCTCAAGGCGCGCATCGGTTTCAGCACGGGCGCGCCCCTTGCGGGCTGGGACTATGCCGGGCCCGCCGAGATCATGGACGAGATCGCGGCGCTCACGCCGATCTATGGCGGCGTGCGTCACGAGCGCCTGGTCGAGCACGATCTGCAGTGGCCCTGCCCCAGCATCGATCACCCGGGCACGCCTTATTTGCACAAGGGCAAGTTCTCGCGCGGATTGGGCCACTTTACACCAGTCTACTATATCCCGCCGGCCGAAGAGACCGACGCCGAGTACCCACTGCTGTTCACTACCGGGCGCAGCGCCTTCCACTGGCACTCGGGCACCATGACGCGCCGCACCGATCTGCTGGATCAGGAAGTCCCCGAGTGTTACGTCGAGATCAACCCCGCCGACGCTGATCGATTGGGCATCCGCAAGACTTCGATGGTGCGGCTGACCAGCCGGCGCGGGACCATCGAGGCCCAGGCCTGGATCACCAAGCGCGTGCCTGCGGGCGTGGTCTTTGCGCCCTTCCACTTTGCCGAAGCCGCAGCGAATGCGTTGACCAACCCTTCGTTTGACCCCAAGTCGGGCATTCCCGACTATAAGGTCTGCGCGGTGAGACTCGAACTGGCGCCCCAAGACGTGACCGGCCAGGCAGCAACGCAGCCGGCACTCACGCTGCAGAAGGAATAGACCATGGGCCGAGGGAAACCAACGAAGAGCGACACCCCCACGCGACAGGCGCTGCTGCGCCCGATGATCACGCGGCGCTACGAGCTGGCCGTGGAGTATGACAAGTGCTGCGGCTGCAAGATGTGCGTAACCGTCTGCCCGCAGGAGGCGATCAGCATCTCGGAGGTCGTGCTGGCCGATGGGCGCGTGCAGGCCAAGCCACGCATCGACATGGATCCGGACAAGTGCTCTTTCTGCGGCGAGTGCGTGGTGGTCTGCCCCACGCACGCCCTCAGCGAGACGGTCAACGGCGAGCCCGAGATCCCGGTGATCAAGGGGCAGGCTTTCCCAGTGCTGGTGCGCAAGGTCACGGTCAAGCCCGAGATCTGCGCCGCCTCCACTGAGACGGCCTACATCGACGACTGCCCGGTGGGCGCGATCAAGGCCGATGTGCGCCGCGACGAGGACGGCAACGTACTGGCGGTGGAGAACGTCGAGGTCGAGCGCGCCACCTGCATCAACTGCACGCACTGCATGGAAGAGGGGCCCAGGGGCGCCTTTACGATCGTCAAGCCGTACAAGGGGCGCACCGGCCTGGACGTCTCGCTCTGCCCCGAGGGCTGCCAGGCCTGCGCCGACGTCTGCCCCACGCACTGCATCACCTGGGACGGCAAGCAGGTGGCGCTGGATGAGCGCTTTTGCCTGTTCTGCGGCGCCTGCGAGGAGGTCTGTCCGGTGCCAGCGTCGGAGGACACGACGGGGGCCATCCGCATCGTGCGCACCGGCTTTGTGCACCTGCCGGTCGAATCGGCGGCCTGGACGGCGGCGTTGGACAAGCTGGTGTCGTTCCGCGAGGCCGCCCGCGAGCTGGACATCAAGGGCCAGGTCAAGCGCCGCAAGGTGGTGGCCGAGCGGCTTTTGGGGGAGATGGTGGACAAGTAACGCACGAGTGCAATCCCGAACTCACACAAGGAGGACAAGCATGAAACCCAAGGTCGAAATCCAATACTGCACCTCTTGAGGCTACCTGCCCAAAGCCGTCAGTTTGGCGGACAAAATGCTCGGTTTCCACAAGAACGGCCTGGCCTCGGTGACCCTGGTGCCCTCACAGGGGGGCGCGTTTGAGGTGCTCGTCGACGGCAAAGAGGTCTACAGCAAGCTCAAGACCGGCCAGTTCCCCGACGAGATGCAGCTCGTCAACAAGTTGATGAGCGCGCGTCTGGCCTAGCGCTGGAAAGCAGAGGGCAGGCGCAAGGCCTGCCCTCTGCTTTCCTGAGCACAGCGAATATACTGCTCCCCCTGCCGGCAGAGGCTCCCGCCTACGGCCGCACCACCGCCTTGATCACGCCATCGGCATAGTCCTCCACCATGCGGAAGGCCGCGTCGGTCTCGTCGAGGTCGCAACGATGCGTGATCAGCGAGGCCACATCAATCATCCCGCGCTCCACCAGCGTGATAGCGCGCGGATAGGTCAGCTTCATCCGCCGCACCAGGCGGATGTTGATCTCCTTGCGCCGCACCAGGTGGTGCTGAATCTGCAGTTGGTCCTCGGCGGGGATGCCGGTGAGCACCAGCGTGCCGCCGCGCGCCAGCATGCGCGCGCCCTCTTCGGGAGCCTCCAGCGTGCCCGCGGCCTCGAAAGCTACGTCCACACCATAGCCGCGCGTGTACTCGGCCGCGGCGCGCTCCAGGTCCTCGCTCGGGTCCAGCGGGATAGCCCCCAGCTGGGCGGCCCGCTCGCGCCGGTAGCGCAGCGGCTCCACCGCCAGGATGTGTGCAGCGCCCGCGAGTCGCGCGAGTTGCACGATCAGCAGGCCGATTGGACCGCAGCCCACCACCGCGACCGTCTCGCCCACGCGCACCGCGCCCATGTCCCACGAATAGAGCGCGATGCCGAGCGGCTCGAGCATGGCGCCCTCTTCAGCCGTCAGCCGTGGCGGCAGCGGAAAGAGGAACTCGGGACGGTAGGCCACATACTCCTGCAGGCCACCATCCTGAGGCGGTGTGCCCGCAAAGAGCAGGTTCTCGCACAGGTTGGGTCGGCCCTGTTCACAGTAACGACAACGGCCGCAGCTGATCGCCGGCTCAATTGCCACCAGGTCGCCCTCGCGCACGCGGTTCTGACCACCGGGCGCTGCCACCACCCGGCCGGCGAACTCGTGGCCCAACACCAGCGGCTTGTCACTGACCGTATCGCCGATGCGCCCGTTCACATACCAGTGAATGTCGGAGCGGCAGACGGTCACTGCCTCCACGCGCACCAAAGCCGCGCCGGTCTGCGGTTCGGGCATCGGTTCGTCAATCAGGCGCAGATCGTGTGGTCCGTACAGTCTGACAACTCGCATGGCATTCCCTCGTTCAGTGTGTCTGACAGGTTGGGGCGCGAGACCCGCTAGGCCGCGTTGCGCGCGCAGATCTGCAGCACCAGCAGTTCGAGCGCCAGCCGGGGGGGCGCGCCCGTCTTGATGCCGGCCTCGGTCTCCACCACCAGGCGATGGGCACGCTCCAGCGCGGCGTAACTCAGGTTCCGGGCCTGGGTCAGCAGCTTGTCGGCCACGAAACTGGGCACGTGCAACTCACGCGCCACTTCGGACCCGCTGCGCCGTCCCGCGTCATAGTTCGCCTTGGCGCCGAGGATCAGTCGAACCTGACGCGCGATCATCGACAGCAACGCCAGTTCGTTCTCGCCGCCGTCCAGCATCTCTTGCAGCAGGCGCATCGCGAGCCGCCCCTGGCGCATGCCCAGAGCGTCGACGAGTGAAAAGACGTCGTCGACGTGGGCGCGCGTCACCAGGGCCCGGACGTCCTCAGCCGTGATGGTGCCAACATAGCCGATGTAGCCTGCCAGCTTGGTCAGTTCCGCGTCCAGCGCACGCAGCACCGGCTGTGGTTCATCCTGCCTACTCTTGCTGCGCGGATGCACATACTGTGCCAGCAGGCTCGCCGCGTCGGGCGCGATACGCACATCCTTTTGCGCCGCGCGCCGTTCGATCCAGCCCGGCAGCTCACCATCGTTCGGCCGCTTGAACTCGCGCAGATAGCACTCCTTGGACTGCCGGCAGTGCTTGAGCAGCGCGTGGTTTGAGGGGAGGGTGCGGTTCTCGACCAGCACGAGGCGCGTGAAGGCGGGCAGGTGCGGCAGGTACTCGAGCAGACCGGAGACGATCGAAGCGCGTCTGGCCCTGGGCGACTCTTCGCCCTCGTCAGTATCGCGCGCCGGCTCGCGCTGGAGCAGGTTGTGCACGATCACCAGCCGCCGCGTGGCGACAAAGGGCACCGTGTTGCAGATGTTGATCAGTTCGGTCAGTTCGAGGCCGCGGCCATCCAGCACGCTGACGTTCAAGTCGCCCATACCCTCTTCGGCCACCTGACGCTTGAACTCGGCGATCTGCTCTGCGCGCAGAAACTCGTCGTCGCCGTGCAGGATATAGTACATGCTCTCTGCCTGCCTACAGGTCGTGAGCTACGATGACGCGGTGCACAAGCAGGGGTCCCCGCCGTTCGGCCCGCACCTCGACCAGATGCGCGCCCCGCACCTCCGGCGTGGTGGTCAGGTGCTGCTGCGCGAG
The DNA here is from genome assembly GCA_002423325.1 of Anaerolineales bacterium UBA6128. Taxonomy (GTDB): domain Bacteria; phylum Chloroflexota; class Anaerolineae; order UBA1429; family UBA1429; genus UBA6128. The sequence continues at coordinate 7,937 of DIVQ01000157.1, forward strand.
CGGCCCGGCCTGTTGCGCAAGCGGCCAGACGGCGCCCAGCGCCAACGCCCCGCGCAGCAATCTGAGACCGCGAGATCGCGCCGGCAACGACACCGCCGCCCACGCAGCGCCGCCCAACACCAGCGCCGCTGCCGCCAAATTGGTGCCGCACAACGGATGAGTCGCCAACCAGGGTTCGTTGCCGTTCAGGCGCGCCAACCCCTCTTCAACCGCGCATCGGACTGCGTCGGTCTCCAGGGCACCCATCAGGATGAAACCGCGCGCATCGCTGCGCCCCAGCATGCGCACCCCCGCATGCATCCGGCTGAGGATGTGCACAGTCGCATGTTCCAGAGCGTGGTTCTGGCGGACGTTGCGGACGACGGCTGAAGGACTTGGCATCGATGACTCCTGCGTTGGCGATAGCCCCAGTATAGCACAGCCGCCCGATTCCGCGGAACGGCCCTTGACGGCCCGCGGGCCACTGCCTATACTCCCGGTACGTATCTTGTGGACGGTCGACTGAGGTGACGCAGATGGAGCAGCAACAGGACCGCGAACGCAACGGAATCCTCGCACGACTGCGGCGCGTGGAGGGT